>JBAXDE010000235.1:0-3842 GCA_037141115.1 Methanomicrobiales archaeon
ACAATTACGAAAAAAGATTGTTGGGACTTCTGTGGGGGGATCTGGTCAGTAACATATTTTCTTTGTTTTTCTCCAATAGTTGTCGAATGCATCAATGATTTTTTTTGCTGCATTCATAAAAACCGTACCCGTCCAGAGTTTTTTAATACCGATTCGTCTCACGGTTTCATACTTCCCGCTTTTTTTTCAAAACCTTAAAAAACAATCCGCTATCATATACACATAACGAGGCTTTTTATGACAATGGACTCCGATCTCTCCCGCATAGGCATCTCGCTTCCCAGCAACCTGCTTGACAAGTTTGATGAGATTATCAACCAGCGCGGGTATTCATCCCGATCAGAAGGGATACGCGATGCGATCCGCACGTACATTACCTACTACAAGTGGATGTCCGATGTCAAGGGAGAGCGTGAAGGGGTCATAACAATGGTATATGATCATGATCAGCGGGGACTTCTGGTCACTCTTACTGATATCCAGCACGAGTACCATAAACTGATCAAGGCGTCTCTGCACTCGCATGTGACCCACAACCGGTGTCTTGAAGTCATTCTTGTTCACGGGGATGGTGCTGACCTCAAGTTGTTTGCCGAGCGCCTCATGTCCCAGAAAGGTGTGGAATCTGTCAAACTCACCACGATAACCGTGGATGAGTAAGGAAAACTCCTCTTTTTTTTAAGATCAATGGTTAATGTCCTGCTTTTTTAAGTAACATTTCAGTTCTTCGAAACTGTCAAACCCTGAAAAGAGAACGGATGCACTTTTCCCCTATTGGATGATCGATGATCTCTTCTCCGGGTCATCAATGGAGTAGATGGATACGGTGTTGGAAAAAATCAGTTAAAATCCGGATACCCATACCTGCATATCAGGGGGGTGGGTACCCCCTCCTGGTAGTGACAGAGGGGTGGGGGTCAAATTTTTTCAAAGCGTGGGTATGGGTGGCCACGGTCCCTCCATTTTTTGAGCAGGGGAGGGGGTAGGATCCCCCGAGTAGGGTAAAACGGTAAAATCACCCACCCAGGATATTCCATGCGATAATCCGCTCATAACTGAATACACGAATCTTGAAAACGCTTTTTCGTTACTTACTTCTCGCTGGATCCTTGCCCGTACCCATAAGGTTATTCACCCAAAAAAGACATTTCCGGTAAGAATCCTGTTGACGGGAAACCCTCTGCGGGAAATTACCCCATTCAATACCGGGGAATCTTATGGCCGCTATCGAGACGCATGACCTGACAAAATATTATGGTGATCTCTGTGCCGTGGATCATCTCTCCTTATCCGTAGACAACGAGATCTTTGCGCTTCTTGGTCCAAATGGTTCGGGAAAGACTACGACAGTGCTCATGCTCACGACATTACTGCGGCCAACCGATGGTACCGCCATTGTCTGCGGTTACGATTGTGCCACGGAAGGAGACAGGGTCCGGAAGAAAATAAGTTATGTTCCCCAGGAAATGGCCGTCGATATTCGCCTGACCGGGCGGGAAAATGCCATCTTCTTTGCCAAACTCTATGGTGTCCCTGATCCCCGCGGGCAGGCAGACGAGGCCCTTGCAATCATGGAACTGGAAGACAGGGCTGACGATCTGGTGAAGACGTATTCGGGAGGCATGCGGCGCATGCTCGAACTCGCACAGGCTCTCGTGCATGAACCGGCAGTGCTATTTCTCGATGAACCCACGCTCGGGCTTGACGTGGCAGCCCGGAAAAAGATCTGGGAGCATATCCGTAAACTCCGTAACCGGGGAATGACAGTCTTTGTCACTACGCATTACATGGACGAGGCTGACAAGTTCTGTGACCGGGTGGCTATCATCAGCAGCGGAAGTATCCGGGCTATCGGTGAATCCAAAGACCTCAAGGCCCGGCTGATGAAAGATGTGATAACGGCGAAAATTTCCGGTGAATATACTCCTGTTGAACTCAACGGTATCCGGTTTTTAGGGAGAAAGGAAGATGAGATATCGTTTACCGCTGATAATGGCCACGAAGCGCTGCCGCTCATTGCAGAATCCTTGTCCGCCCGGGGGATGAAAGTTCATTCACTCTCCCTGCATGAACCAACGCTCGATGATGTCTTTCTCAATGTCGTGGGGAGCAGTGATGAACCCCGCTCGTTCAATGACCAGAAGTTCCGGGTCATGCTCAGGAGAAGGAAATGAAAGGTATCTGGCATTACATGGAACGCGACCTGGTGAAATGGGCCCGGGGCCGGGTTGCGGTCATCACCCTGCTCGTGATGCCTGCGGCCTGGCTCATCTTTGTCGGACTTGCCCTGCCGGTCCGTTTCACGGGTAATTATCTGGATTTCATCACGCCCGGTATTCTTATCATGACTATGCTCGCCTCGTCCCTTCAGGGAGGATCGCTGCTGATGTTCGATAAGATCCTGGGATTTTTGAACAAGTTCCTTGCCCTTCCCTCGCCCCGCGAAGATATTCTTTTTGGGAAGATCCTGTTCATCACAATCCGGGGAGTTATTCAGGCAACGGTCATTCTGCTTATCGCGATCCTGATTGGGGCAACGATCCTTTCACCTGTCCAGTACGCAATGATCTATGTTATCCTGATCCTCTTTGGGATCCTCCTGTCGGGACTGGCCACTACTCTTGCGCTCTATATCGATGACCATGACTCCTATGCGGCGGTAAATACACTCATCTCGATGCCACTCTTCTTCACGTCGAGTGCACTCATGCCCTACAGTGTCATGCCATCATGGATGCGACCGATTGCAATGGTAAACCCACTCAGTTTTGCCATAGATGCGATCCGCTCTGTTGGCATGGGTGAAGTACCTCTGATGCAGATCGGACTGCTGTTTGTCGTTGGAGGGATTGTTCTCATTGTCTGCGTACATGTCTTCCGAAACATGACGGTCTGACTTATTTAGGAGACTGGAGTACAAAAGGCAACAGGATTTTTCTTCGGGTCAGAATACCTGCTCCCACGATAGCCGCAAAACTGATATCAAGTCCGATTGGCATTCGGGGAGTGGCAGTTGTTGTTGGTGATGGTATCGGGGATGGTTCTGCGGTTGTCAGAAACGGTGTTGGTGTTTGGGTTATTGTCGGGATTTCCCTTGTCGTGACGGTGGTGCGGAAAGGTAGAGTAGGGACAGTATCAAATCCCACCGATCCGCGTTTCACCGCCACATCTCCCCGCTGGACCTGGATATTGTCTTTTGCCGCGGATTGCTGATTTTCTACCTTGACAGAAAAAGTCCGCATGGCGGTTTTGGATGAAGTCTGGAATGCTACGATGGTTCGCCCGTCAGAATCAGTAGTAACCTGTGCATAATACTGCGTGTCAGACATCGAGGCTGTTGTGGGAGCCACGTCATCGATAATCGTTTGCCCGCCTCCATTATTGTACTGGTATGAACCGATCACGTATGGGCCGTCCACAGGATCTTTAACAATATTTGCCTGATTGGCTACTATGACGGGGGGTTGATCGCCGGGCTCCCCGCTCATCGTATTTGTCCGGGTCAGCCAGACATAGTAGGGAGTATTGGGAGTTCCCGTGACTGTGATTGTGAATCGTGAACCCCGTGTAATCCCGGTATCATCGGCAGAAACGAAGGGTATGAGCAGGATCGACACCGCGATTACCAGGAGGATGAATGGTACGGTACGCTGCCACATGCTCTTTGGATGCTCTTCACAATGCATGGTTGTTCGTGTGGGGATTGGTAGTCGATTCCAAATAATTTTATGGGTTTACATAAATCCAGCCTTTTTATCGCAGCCCAATAAACAAAACATGTGTCAGTGTGAGGCCATCCAATTAGGATTTTTGCATAAAAACCCATCGCTTTTTTAGTGATT
>JBAXDE010000236.1:0-3831 GCA_037141115.1 Methanomicrobiales archaeon
TTTGCCAGTAAACCCGAAAGGTTGGTTTGCCCTATTTTTTGGAGGGGATACGAATCGACGTGGAAATTCCGTATCGGCCAGTTTAATTTCATGAACTCGATACAATGCCCATTGGTTAAACGTAATTTGCTGATGTAAATTGCGAGAAAAAGAGATTTTCTGAAGGGATGAAGGTGTGTAAATTCGATGCGAAAATTAAAAATGAGCGCTAGTTATCAGGCGGTCCTGGTTTGCCTGGTTATTCTGGTTGTTGCAGGCGGGTATTTTGTATACAATGTATATCTCCCACCAGGAGATCTTCGCCAGAACCAACCGCAGGACATTCAGTCGACCCATCAGACAACACCAGTTATCCCGACATTGGCTCAACCAGCGTCACCGGCAATGCCGGTACCCGGTTCCACGCAGGATCCCGAATCCATATGCAGTCCTCAGGCAGCTGCTCCCCATATCCCCGTTCCGATCGATACATCCATCCCGGTCCGGGACCCGATGCCCGGAGTCCGGTATTCCATTTACGAGAACGAATCCGGCAGAATGATAGTACTTGAGAAGGGAGAGATTGTTGAGATAAACCTCCGGTGGGCTCCGGGAGTTGCCTGGACCTGGGACATACCGGTCTCCGGGTGCAGTCTTGAGCTGGTGAATGACGGATACTATTCCGGGGGTGGTGATTTCTGGAATAAAACCGGCCATTACCGGGCCAGGTACCGGGGTATCAGCCCGGGGAAATCGATCATTGACGGGATATTTGGCGTCCCGCCCCGAGGCACTGCGACTAAAGAGAATCCCCGGTTCAATCTTACCGTGATCGTGAAGTAGACCCGGAACAACAAGAGCCGGCCTGGCGAGTCCCCGGCAAGGCGGCCGGGCGATCCACGATAGGGGGTGGGGGGAATCACAGAGCGGCGGGCCTAGGGGCCTCCCTCGCTCATATGGGGGAAGACAAGGCGTATAGCGGGGTGACAGCGGGGGCTGGCCAATCTCGCATAACGGCCCAACCTTGAGCCAGTGATCGTTTGCCGTTTGACTATTGAGCGGTACAGGAACGGGCACCGGGACTGGCACGTACCGGAGTTTTTGGGAGAGGGAGCGATACCGGAAATGACTGGATTTTGCCGGAATGGAGAACACTGATTCTACAGCAATAGAGAGGCGCTACCTTTTTTTTATGAGATTAAAAATTTTAATCCACATTTTGTATAAAAATAATGTTTATCTCCGGTTCGGGAGATAAGAGGGGGCACGGGAAGACCCCGCTATTTATGGCGGGGATGAAGTGCCTCCCTCTTTGTAAGGTACCACTCCTATCAGCCGCTAACAATTATGTGGAAAGCCAGAATGAACCGAGGGGTGAAGAAATGAATGGTATCCCGTGTGAGAGTGGTAAAAATGATTGCCACTGGAATGTTGATGGTCGGTGTACATCATGGGTATGTACCCAAACAAAACCAGTTCCCGGGCAATCTCGGAATTGGGATAGTCGGCAGAATTGCACGCTAACCCAAGTGGGTGTACCTATATGCGGCGAATATCTCCAAGAAGGTAAGGTAAAATGAATGCCAACAGCCTACTGGAAGCCCCATCCTTTAGGGTGGGGAGACCTCAATTCACTCTAACCATACCCATCATGGCAATTTATATGTGTCACAGAATGATTGGTTAAACGTAGGTTGGGTTCGCCAAGCCACGAAATTTTTTCTTGAACCCACGCATGCCCATAGGCACGAGTCCATCTGCTTCTCAAAAATTGAAGTTGGGGGTCGTACCTTTGTAATCTCTTAAAAAGAAGTAAGGAGGTAATGAAAATATGAACTACATGAAACCTGGCGTCATTCTGTTGGCACTGCTGCTGGCAGGCATGGCGATGGTACCATTGGTAAGTGCGGCGGAAATATCTGCTGTCACTTTGAATGACAACACAACAACGACTAAGTACGGGGAAATCATCGAATCAAAAGCAATGGGTTCTGACTTCGCAATAAAAAATGGTTATATAACCAGGAAAGAGTTCGCAGATCTCAATGCAGATTATTTCAATTTAGTTAGGCAGAAATCCGGTTTAAAGCAATCAGAGATTGACAAGCTTATCGACCGGGAATATGCCAAGGGGAGTAACAATCTTTCCCCACTCACGACATCCTCGGTCATCCAGATCGAAAACAAAGATATCTACATGTGGCCATGGTCGAACACTCTCCCTGATACGTCTTCATCAAGCGGATCCGTTAACCTGATATTCTATGGAAAAACGCATGGCCAGATGGACACTTATATGAGAAACAATGCACTTAACCTATTCCAAACAGGTATTGGCCTTGGGGAATTTGGATACCGGGGTTCGAGCTCTGGTTCAATGGGATGGACATTTACCGGAGCAGCCGCTCAACTTGAATATGGCTCCTATTACGCTTCACGGTATCACCTTGTCCTCTTGGACGGGCTCTATTCAGCAACGTTGAACAAGGATTGGACCTACGGAAATTGTCATCATGAATACGGGTCCGACAGTGGTTACACACATTACTTGTATGCTAATGGAGAGGACCAGGGAAGAGCATTTGTCGACAGTTCAATCACGAGTTCCATAACCCGTAATTATCTCAACCTGAACAATTACGACAGTGGATGGGCCGATGGTTACGGATTACGGTATATCATGGCATAATTTTTTTCAACTTTTTTTGGAGATAAATAATGAAATCCCCCTCACGCTTTCTGGAAGAAAACAGGAGAACGCTCGGAATCAGCTTTATTTTAATAACCTGTTTATTAATGGTAAGATTTATTGTTACGATTTCTAACTTTTTTTCCGTAGACCTCCCGATGAGGACATTTATGGGCATAAATATTCTTTTTTTCTTCGTTCTTCCGCCGGTAATTCTCTTTATTACGGCAAATAAAATGGACCTGAAGACAAGTTTTTTCCTGCCATTTATTGTCTATGGACTCGTTTATCCCGTTTTTTATGCGTTCTTTTTAGATCCTCGGACTTTGCTTGTATACCCGGAATATTACGTCTCCTACTTGATCGGGGGAATCGGTTTAGGGCTGATAGGGCTGGCAGGTAACAAGTACCAGTCCGAATTTGGGAAATCGATGATATTATTTACCTTCGGTATTACCATCATTCTGTTGAACGCAATCAATATTATTCCGGTCTTTTATTTTGTCTTAACCGGAGATATCACGCCGTTATTATCAATTCCGGATCTACTTTAGGATGTCAGGGATAGGTTCCGATCCAATTTTTCTGTGGGAGAAACAGACGGCTCCCTCATTTAATCCCAGCTGAAGCTGATCCTTCGGGTGATCAGTTGATGCGGCATTCAAGAATCCGGACGAATATGAGGTCGGGATCGTCCGTCAGGATCCTGATTCCTAACGGGGGGATAGTACGGGAGATCCGCTGCACAATTAAATCCCCTCTTTCAGATTTTACGTGACTGCTTTCCCAACCATCCAATGCCGGCGTAAACGAGCGCCGCGATGACAAACTCCGCGACAACAAAATACACGATATGCATGGTCAGCGCATTCCAGGTATCCGGCGCTCTCTGTGCATCTCCTCCCATAAACCCGATAGCGACAAGGACAAAGAACGTAATAACAAGAGTACACGGTATTACAACGTACGGGGAGTATGCCACAGTATATTTGCGGATAATGGGAAACGGGGCGAGTATCACAAATGCATTCCTAAGGAAACTGGTCAGCATCAGCGGGACCCATGTTTCCTGATATTCTTCCGGGGACGGTGATCCTACGTGGGAAGTTAGGGTGCGACATGTAAAGCGGTATAATGGATTGCGTTTGGAATAACGCTACAGG
>JBAXDE010000237.1:0-3822 GCA_037141115.1 Methanomicrobiales archaeon
ATATGATTTTAATTATCAAAGACCCCGCAAGAGAATCTTAAGACAGACTAAAAAGATAAAAACGCTTTAAGACGTGGATTTTGTACAGGGTTTTGTTTAAGATTAGAAATGGAGATCTTGAATAATGGAAAGATAATGGGAATTGATTTCCGGGTATTTATCCATCATACGGAATTCAGATTAGGGTGCCGGTATTTTAAGAAAAAATTTTAGTCCCAAAGATTGAAGAAAATTTTCCGGTTTACTCAGGAACATTGAGGTTGCGATTCCATAAAAAAGCCGATCTTTTTACCCATGCAGACCTAATAATTCGATCACTTCATGTTCTTTTTCTTCCACTTGCTGACCGGCCTCATCATCGGTCTCCTGATCAGTGATCTCCTGAAGGATCAGCGATGGTTCATTCCCATTACTCTGGGTGCAGTTCTTCCGGACCTGATCGATAAACCGGTAGGCTATCTGCTTTTTCCCACAATAATCGGGTACGGGCGCATTTACTCCCATATTATCCTTATTGCCAGCATTATCCTGGCACTGGGCATAATAATCTGGAAGGTTAAAAATGATCCGGGTGTATTGGCAGTTGGCGTGGGCATTCTCTCGCACCAGGTCCTGGACCTGATGTGGCGTGAACCCTCAAACTGGTATTACCCCCTGTTTGGCCCGTTTAAGGGAAAGATGGGGCAGGATTATTTTTTTACCCTCCTGGTCCGGGATTTCAGTCAGCCTTTTGAACAGATCCTTGCCCTTATGCTCTGGCAATTGCCCTTGCAGTGTTCTGCCATCATAAACTTCCTGCGTTTATAAACAGGAACAATCCGATCTTCCCCGTGATCGCTACGTTATGTGCTTTTTTACTCTGTATCATGTCCGGCATTATCATCGGGCAGGGAATTTCTAACCATAACTTCCCCATACTTGGCTGGAGCCGACCGGAAGAATTGATTATCAGCGGCATCATAATTGCGCTTGCGGCCTTACTGATCTGGCGCTGGCAGAAAAAAACCCGGAAAGAGTTGCATCCGGATTAATGGTCCCGGGAATTCACCCAATCTAGGGTTTAAACTTTTATTCCGGTCAGGATGAAATATCCACCAAAGGATCCAGTAGTATCTCATCCGGGAGCCCGGCCAGTGCTACAGCCCCCAGTGCCCCGATAACACCATTGCCCCCAAAAAGTGAGATGCCAAACTTTTCCGCCGTTGCCTCGGCAAGAGTCCGGGTGATGACCTGATTACGTACAATCCGTCCATAGTCCCGCAGGGCTTGCGGGACACCCAGCCCTGTGCGAATTGCAATTCCCCATTCATGGGAGAGCGATTCATCCGCAACAAAACGCTTCACGTTAGCGACCAGTTCTTCAAGATGACCGGGAAGGACAGCCACTTCAACAAAACTCGCTGAATTGCCGGCAGTCTTATCAAAAACATCCTGGTTGAGCATAACAATGTGATGACTTATCGGCAGCACACATTTAATCCGGGTCACATGCGAAAGCAGGGCCAGGGCAAGGGCAAAGGTTGCACCGCCAGCTTTTGAATCAGTATCATCAATTCCGATGGTCACATGAACCATCGCCCGGGTCCAGACATCCCCCTCAACAAGGTGACCCGCGTGACGGGTATCTACCCGGGTCACCCCCTCTGCCCGCGCCATCATACCGGAGAGGGAATATGCCGGACCACCAATGCACCGAATTTTCTGGATAACCGAATCACCGGAACGTTCAATGCCTATAACTCCCACGGCCGGAAGAGGCATCAGCCCAATCGGCACATCACGGTAACCAATGCGGGCACATTCTCTGAGCAGTGTCCCGTCCCGCTGGACATGGGAGAGGACTCCCCCGGCAAGGGCATGATGGTGCCCACAGAATGCTGCACAGGCCCCGCTCATACAGTCATGATAAATCTCGACATTGTCGCCATCCACAGTGGTAAAGATACGGCGGCAGGTACTGGAAGGAATGGCACTGATTGCCGCATAGCGTGCGGCACTCCTGCCCCGTTTCCCCTCGCGAAGCAGGACGCAACCTTCCCGAAGCAGGCGGTTTACCCAGTCCTGCGCTGTGCTGCGGGGAATCTTTGCCGATACATGGAGATCGGTTACGGTAAAAAAGCCTTTATCCAGGGTGAACTGTCGCATCAGGCGCAGGTACTCGCGCCGGTGCTCAAGCACGCCCGTCATAACGGTCCCTGATATAGAGGAGATCCCCGATAATTGCGCTTGCGGTCTCGATTGAACCGGCTCCCCGCCCGATAAGCGTGATCTCTTTGGCCATATCGGTCTCAATGGTCAGGGCATTTAAGGTGCCATCCACCACAAGGGGGTGGTTCTTCTTAATTATCCGGGGGGAGACGCGAAGGATCTGTTTACGGGGGATCGCTTCGGCAATAAGCCGGATCGTGCAGCCATCTTCTTCAGCCAGGCGGAGAGCATCTGGAGTCAGCAGGTCGATACCCGTGCAATCGACATCCTTGAGGGTCATGCCGTTTCCCCAGATCGTGTTTGCGAGAATAACCAGTTTGATCGCCGCATCGATTCCCTTGACATCATAGGTCGGGTCCGCTTCAGCGTACCCCATCTCGCGGGCCTCCATCAGGGCCTGCTCATACGTCAGGCCTTCATCGGCCATCCGGGTGAGGATATAATTACATGTTCCGTTGAGAACCCCATAGAGGGCGAGGATCTCGTTTCCGGCAAGTCCGTTCTCCAGCGTATGCATGATAGGAATTGCACCGGCTACCGTTGCTTCATAGCGCAGTGCAATGCCATTTTTCTTTGCCATTGCACGGAGTTCCTTGTTCGCCAGTGCAATCGGACCTTTATTAGAGGTGACAACATGTTTTTTCCGGGCAAGAGCTGCCTTTATATAACCGATGGCAGGTTCTCCGGATAAGGCATTGGTAGGCGTAACTTCGACAAGCGCATCATAATCTGCCTTATTGATGATATCCAGAGTCGAGATTGCCAGGTTCCCGCAATTTCCACTCTTCTTCTTGCTGGCCAGAAGGGCAGGGATATCGAGTCCCCGGGCATCCATCGCCCCACTCTTTGAATCGGCAAGTCCGGTAATGGTCAGTCCCAGATCTTTTTTTGTGATCATCTCTGCCACGCCGCGTCCAACGGATCCAAGACCAATCAGTGCAATTTTCATACGATCTCCTCCAGGGGTTCAATCAGGAGCAGGGATTTCTGCCGGGATACCCGGCGCAGAATTGCCAGGGCAGCTTCCATATCCTCTTTTGTTACCGATTTTATGGTGAGACGTGACGATGAACGTTCCTTTACCGCAGGCATGCTCATGGAGAGCTCGCTTACCTCGGCAAACCCGGTGGAATCTACCTGGTCAACGGTATCCGACAGGTCTGTATGCATGAGATGGCCGATCAGGATGACGGTTCGTTTGTAGAGAAGACGCTGTTCACCGATGCGCTGGATATGAACCCCCTGCGCTTTGAGAAGTTCGACCAGCATCTCCAGTCTCCCTTCCGGCAATTCCAGCACGATCTGCACTTCAAGAGTACCGTGATCGGGACCGGGCTCGCGCTGGTGAATCACGGCGATAATATTCCCGCCGACATCCGATATGGGTTTCAAGGCCGCAACCAGCTGACCCGGGGAATCTTTCATCTCAAGTTTCATGGAGACCTGCACAAAACCACCTGATAAAGTAGTAGCACGGCAGTTTAGATAAGTCTTTATTTTGATTATCGGCATCAGAATTGAGAGCCAATTCACAAAATATACTGATTCATCCGTCAGTAAAAACCCAAGTTTGCCACTAAACGGATAAAAGTGTTCTTGGTCTAATTGATTTAT
>JBAXDE010000238.1:0-3762 GCA_037141115.1 Methanomicrobiales archaeon
TAATATATTTGTGACCGGATTTATACCTTCCCCCACTTTTTCGAGAGGATACGATGCGACCGTGAGGGGAGCGATTGCCAGCGACCCGCTCAAAACAAAAAGCACAATGATACCCAGCAGGACAAAGACGGAGGAGAGCTGGGTCATGACAAAATAAAAGATCCCGGCCTTCCGGGTCTCGTCATGCGTATATTCATAGGTTACCAGAAGGAAAGAACTGGCAGCCATCAGTTCCCAGAAGAGGAAGAACGAGAGCGTGTTTGCCGAGGCAACGATCAGCACCATGGCGAGAATGAAAAGGCTGGTACTGCCGCAGAGCAGGTTCCTGCGGGAATCGCCTTCCATATGCTCGATATATTCAGAGAAGTAGAGGGCAACACAGGCCGACACGAGAGCAATGATGAGCAGGAAGAAGGAAGCAAGCTGGTCGATCACAAACGAGAAGGAGATGAGAGGCAGGGGCTGGTAAAGAGTAAATAAGACAGATTCGCCTGACAAGAGGACAAAGAGTGACAGGCACCCCAACAGGACAGCTGCCAGAATTATACAGATAAACGAGATCGTCCGCACGGATCTCCGGTCCAGCGATGCTGCCATGAGGGGAATGATCGTGCCGGCAAGCAGAACCAGAATTGCGAGAATAAAAAGCTCAGTTATCATTCTGTGCTCCTGGCGACCCGGGTCTGAACAGACCAAAGCGTACGCAGAAGAGAATTACCTTTTTTTCCGGTCCCGGGTTGTAATAAACTCTGGTCGTTCATGCCCTGCACCTGAATCAGGAATTCTGTTTCACGGGAAGAGCAGCGGGATCCCGTTTCATAGGACATACATCGATGCCCTTGAGATTTCCCATCACAAACCCGAACCGGTCCCGGATGGTTTTTGGCAGTTCACATTCGGCCATGGGGTAGAAACCCAAGCTTCCATAGAAATCCACCAGTTCGGTCTTCGAGTGCATGTAGAGCGTCTCCTGCCTGCCGCACTCTTCTATGAGCAGAATCATAACCGAACGGGCAAACCCGCGCCGCCGGTATTCATCCAGCACATACACGGCATCGACTTCCAGGCCGTCCGGATGGCGTGAGCAGCGTGCCACCCCGATCAGTTTGGTGCCCGCAAAGGCAGCAAAGAGCCGGTCATTGACCCGGTCTGCGGTCTGCTGGTGATAATGGGTCCAGAGTTCCCGTTCGGCCCGGACAAGTTCAGCAGGGGAAAGTTCCCGCACTTCCACGGGACCAATGACCTGAACCGGTGAGGGTACGGAACCCGGGGAGAATAAGGCTTTACCAATCTCGATAAAGAAGTGAGGGCGGAATGTGACAAAACCTCCGCTCTCCACTCCGGCAAGGGAATACAGGGTCAGGAGCGTCTGGTCCTCGCTGAACGGTTCCGGTTCAGCATAAGAAGAAATGATCGGCATACAGCACCTCCACAAAACAAGTTATACGGGTAGTGATATGATAAGGGTAATCGTCCATTCAGATCACCGTTTGATTGTCAATTCCCTCATGTTACCATTTCACTACCATAAAGGCATCGCGTTTTTTATGAAAACCGGTTGCAGTTTCTGGTTATTGAACGGTCAACAAGTCGATCCAGATCATTGCTTTTGACCATTAAACCCCCATTACGGGCCGGGATATGAAATCGGAACAAGAATCAGAAATGGATTTTTTAATGCGCGTACAGATGATTCCACAGACATATTCTCCGGTAGATCAATAAATGAGAAATATGGTCCCGTTTCCGTCATAGGATCCCTGACGGATCTAAAAACACAAAATTTAACTGATTTCCCCAACGAGTGAGCATTACGGCATGCTCCCTGAGGTGTGTGTAATGGGGAGCTGCCAGATACAAGGAGAATGCTACAGAAATGATCGACAAATTATTGCTGGGAAATTATAAGTTCCGGGAATCTGATTTCACCCCGAATATCGATTACTACCGTGAGCTGGCATCCAGCCAGCACCCGACAACACTCTGGATCGGATGCTCGGATTCACGACTCCAGACCGGGCATATCACGCAGGCGAGGGCAGGAGAACTCTTCATCCAGAGAAATATCGGCAACATCGTGCCAATCCATGACTGGAATTTTGCCACGGTGCTTGAATACGCTGTTGTGCACCTCAAGGTAGAGGATGTGGTCATCTGCGGGCATTCAAACTGCGGTGCGATCCGCGCACTCGATAAGGAGAGCACTGATTCATACATACCGCTCTGGCTTAACAATGCCAAGGACGCTAAAGTCCGGGTGGATAAAACAATCGATCCCCCGACAACCGTGCTCGAAAAGGATGAGCGGTACCGCCTTATAGAACAGGAGAACGTGAGGCTCCAGATCGAACACCTGCATACGTATCCCCTGCTGAAAAAAGCAGTGGATGAGAAAAGAATCGAAGTCCACGGGCTCTATTATGATCTCGGGAATGGTGCCCTTACCCGGGTACCCTGATCTTTTCAGGAAACCGCATATATCTCTTTTTTGATCCGGTCGAGAGCTATACGCCCGATACGGGTGAGTTTTCCGTTCACCAGGATGATTGGGAGCGGGGGGAATTCATCCTCGATTATCTTCTTCACGTAATCCGGCACGCCGTCATCGATCAGCGTGAGTTTGATCTCCACCCGGTCACCGTACTCTTTCCTGAGTTCTGCTGCCAGTGCATCGTATGCAGCAGTGAATTTGCCGGTCGGGAAACAGTCGGAAAGCCCGCAGGTCCGGTTATCATCACAGGGAAACGGGCAGCATTCAGAATCTTTCAGGCCAATTATCTCAACTTTTATGGTGCCTGCCATACCCGTACTATCTGACTGCGGCATTATATCATGATTGGGAATTGAGATCGAACGATCAGACCGACTGGTAATGAATTAAAAAAAAGATTACATGAATCGTTCAAACCGGTCTTTGGTCACTTTGCAGATCGGGCAGATCCCCGGTGGTTGATCGCGCGCACAAAGATACCCGCAGACTTTACAACGCCAGACCGGAAACGGGAGAGTGGCGACCGGAGATGATGCGAGAGAGAACGTCTGCCGGGCAACCGGGTTTCCACGCTCCGCCCGCGGGGGGCGACGCTCGGGAACCGGTGCGGTAGATTTCCTGCCGTTTGCGATCTCATCACTGACATACAGGGCACAGTAGCATGCCCCGAACTCACTGAGATCGGGATCCCGGTAATCACAGGGACAGATGATATCGAGGTCCTGCTCCTTTTTACCGGATGCCAGCCGGCACGGGCAGGCGCGGTACCCGTAGCGCCCCTCGTTTTTCATCAGGCCGGCAACAAGATTCCGGGTGAAATCCGCATCCGGATTCAGGTAGTAGCCTCCCTCTTTTGCCTCTTTTTGCAGGAGATGGTAAACATCTACCACATCCTCCGGCAGGATCTCAATGAGGGGCATTTACCGGAATACCTCGCGGATTTCCTGCTCCTTAAAACCAATGATGCTTTTTTTATCATTGATGACAAGAGTGGGAAACGAGCCGGACGGGTTAAACCGCTCAACCGCATCCATTGCCTCATCCTGCTCTTTTCCTTCAAGGAGATCGACATATGCATAATCGAACCCGACACCCAGCTCCCGCAGGAGCTCCTTGGTCTTGCCGCACCACCCGCAGGTGCTCAGTGCGTAGAGTATGACTTTGCCCTTGTCCTTGCCGTTCACGTGTTCAATACCCAATTAAAACACTCCCGTTTATAACCACTGCCGTCAGGTTAATTTTGAAAACATAGATATCCATCAGATATTAGT
>JBAXDE010000239.1:0-3748 GCA_037141115.1 Methanomicrobiales archaeon
ATCAATGCATGCCCGGTCGGCGTAAATATCCTCAAAGGGGATATCATCACACAGTCCCAGGATGAATTGCAGATCCTCTTGGATGAACCCCGGTTGGCACTCAATGTCAACACCCGGACTGATCTGGCAAATGCCAAAGATTTTTTAAAAAATAATCCTTCCCGAGCCGGCTAATCCTTTCACTTGATCGTTAATAAAAACACAATCAATTTGTGACATTCATTCAAAAACAGGCCCGATTCTGCCATATAGGTCAGGAATGCATATAAAGGTGCATCACCTAGATCATGGTATTATGGGAGAGTCTCAGGAGATAGATCTGCGGGGTCATATTATTGACTCCGGGATTATGACGCAGCTCTTCGACCGGGTTATGGATATGGGTGGCAACTTTGAGATTCTTGTCTTTGATATTGGCAAGAAGAAGACCGACCCGAGTTACGCCCGGCTGCGAATCAATGCCCCGAGTAATGAGAAACTCCGTTCCATCCTGTCCGAAGTCCATCGTCTCGGAGCCCGTCCGGTCGAAGTCAAGGATGTATTTTTGGTAGCAGCCGAAGCTGATCGCGTTGTTCCCAAGGGATTCTACACAACTTCCAATCATCCGACTGAAGTTAAGTATAATGGTGAATGGATCCCGGTTGAAGCAATTGAGATGGATTTCCTTATTGTAGTAGATCCCGTAAAGAAACATGCAACTGCCGTAGCCCTGGGAAAAATACGTAAAGGGGATCTGGTAATTGTCGGGGAACAGGGGGTGAGTGTGAATTACCCTGAACGTCCCCGGGAAGAGAGTTCCTTTGAGTTCATGCATGGCACTGTATCATCCGAACGGCCCAGTGAGACTCTTATTGCAAAAATCGCCCGGGAAATTCTTGAAGTACGAAAGACCGGAGGAAAAATTGCCTTTGTCGGGGGCCCTGCAATTATCCATACCGGCGCAGACAAAGCGCTTGCAGAACTCATTCACCATGGGTATATTGACGTCCTCTTTGCCGGAAATGCTCTGCCAACTCATGATATTGAATATAATATGTATGGCACCTCTCTTGGCATGGACATCTCAACGGGTAAACCGGTAATGGGCGGTCATAAGCATCACCTCTATGCAATCAGCGAGATCATGCGGGCCGGATCAATAAAAAATGCTGTGGATAACGGGACGATAAAAAGTGGAATCATGTATGAATGCGTAAAGAAGAATATTCCCTTTGTCCTTGCCGGATCGATCCGGGATGACGGACCTTTACCGGATGTAATACAGGATGTTATGGAAGCACAGGATGCAATGCGCAGACATATTGACGGATGCAGCATGGTGTTAATGATTGCAACCCTCCTTCACTCTATTGCTGTCGGGAACTGCCTGCCTTCAAAGGTCAAGACCGTCTGTGTGGACATCAATCCGGCCCATCTTACAAAACTTATGGATCGCGGTACCACACAGGCAATCAGTATCGTATCGGATGCCGGCACTTTCCTCCCCTTATTGGCAAAACAGCTCGAGATCCAGAGTGCGGCAATTAAAAAATAATTTTTTTTAAATTAAAATATTCACCGGGTCAGTGGCATACAGAACGGGGCTTCATGAGCAAGCACGTACTCCCACTCATTCCTGCATTCGCAGGGTGTCTCTAACAGGGCATTGATCAGTTCACGGTCCCCATTCAGCGAATAGTCCCGGATGCCCTTGACCAGGTCATAATCACATTTCCCGCAGTTGTGGGGACCCCGGGACTGTCCCCCACCCAGGGGATCACAGGTGATATGGACCGGTGCATCCTTAAGCAGTGAAAGGACACTCCAGAGATAGGGCGGACGGTATGCCCCGCGTTTCCAGTAAAACTCAAGTTCGGTTCTCCGCTGCACGCTGCAGGGATTCATCGAGATCATCTCTGCATGCACGGATGCGTCCCGTATTGACTGTTTCATATCATCCACGGACTCTTTCTCGGTCAAAAAGAGCGGTTTGAACAAGAGGTACGCCTTTATCCCGGCCCCGGCAGCTTTGGCCCGGGATGTTGCGGCAGTGAAGTCTGCATACGTAAATCCCTTGTTGATGCATTTATCCCGGATCGAATCGCTGCTAGTCTCGAGTCCGATCGCACAATAGAGTGGTTTATCCCAGGTCCCGTTATCCAGATTTTCAATAAATGTGCCGATCACATCGGTATCGACAAATTCCGGGCGGGTTTCTGCAATGACTAGTTTGCCATGGAAATACGTGGCAACATCTGTTAAAAATTCTGATGGCACTTCAGCAGGGTCAAAAAAACTGCCGGAGGTGAATATTTTTACCATCTGGTATTCTTCGATCTTATATTCGGCTTTTACCCAGGCAAGCTGGGCTTTTAAGTGACCGTAGAGTTTCTCACAGGATTGCTGGTTGTACCGTTCGTGCCGGTAACTGCACATCCGGCATTTTGACCACGTACAGCCCGCGCTCTTAAATATTACCGTGAGACAGTCCAGCAATTCATTGCCGTACCGTTCCTTTCCCCTCCAGGATGCCAGAGGTTTTTCAACTGGTTCAGAAATCATTAACATCCTATTAGTTGATTCTGTATAGATGAAAAAGATCGTCCTTATTGTAGTAGGACTTTTCTTTTTATCGGGATTCGTATCGGCATATCAGGTTAATATCGATTCCCCGGTATCCCTCTCAATAGGAAAGCCGCTCATTGTGACCGGAACAACCACGCTGGGTGTCGGCACACCCATCGATGTTGTTCTCTACTACATGCTCACCACTACGACCGAAGTTGAGCGAAAGATTGTCTATGTCCAGTCCGATAAGACATTCAGGACTTTTTTTGATACAACCAATTTAAAGAAAGGAACGTATAAAGTCGAGGTCCCGGCAAACCAGTTGGGCAGTTCATCCGAGTCCATGCGTCTTGTTCAACTCGTAGATCGTTCCGATGATATCTATCTGACTTCACTCTCCCGTCAGGCATTCAATGGCAATATCTATGTTGCAGGAACAATTCGGGGCGGAGAAAATTCCGGAGTCCAGGTAGAAATATTCGGTCCTGGTGATAAGAAAGTGTTTGGACCCAGTTACGTGAATACGAACAATGCGGGCGGCTTTGCTACTGATGTTTCCATAACCGAACCCGGGGATTACGTGGTGAGTTTTACCGATTCGAAAGGATACATTGGCACCCGTACAATCACCATTACCGGGGACTCTGCAATCAAAGTTACTCCTGTAGTAACAGCGACAACATACCAAGTCTTCTCGGCACATGTGAAAGCCTCCCGGGATGCCCCGGCATATTTTGTTGTCAGGACCGCTTCGGGGCCGGTCATCCTGCATACCTCATCATCCATTGACTGGGTGATTGAATACGTGGATGACAAGGGCGTCTTGCATATGGAAAATAATTACGGAGAACAAAATCCCGAGAGAGCAGAATTTATTGGCACGGGAAAGATCGTGTATGTAAAAGTGTACCCGTACAAATATGCCGATAACAGTGAAGTTTTCATGTATGCAGAAAACGTCCGCTCTGTTATTGTCAGCCCAACCGTACCCGCTCCGTTTGCAGCAACTGCGCCTCAAACTCCAACAGAAACACCGCAGTCTGCACTATTCCCTCTTATCGGTATGATTGCAGTCGGCCTCATCTTCCTGCGATCGCGAAGATAACACGAATTATCCGATCGCGGATTATCGTCGTGTTGAGCCCGTTGAGGCCATCCAATTAGGATTTTTGCATAAAAACCCATCGCTTTTTTAGTGATT
>JBAXDE010000240.1:0-3678 GCA_037141115.1 Methanomicrobiales archaeon
TGATTAGAGATCAGGGCGTTTTCGATTTTACAGTAAATTGTTTACACTATCCAAAATTTCTTACAGGATCTGAAAGGACAATGGTATGTACCTGACCCGAACAAACTGGCAGATCTGGATAAGGTTCGGGAGCGAGCTCTTCTTAAGGAATTCGAGGAGTACAAGAAAGCAAAAGGAAAACTCAAATTATTCCGTACCGAAGCGGTCCGAGCAGGATTCAAGAAAGCCTGGTCAGACCGGGATTATGGAATGATAATTACAATCGGTGAGCGTCTGCCTCCACAAATCCTTCAGGAAGATGATGTGCTGTTGATGTACTACGATAATGCGATAACACGAAGTGGCATAACATAAATACCATGTCCTCTTTCGAAATGAGTATATATTGTTACGCTGATAATCAAGAAAGACGAATGCGAAAAGACACGGGTCGTTGATGTGCGACTCTCTGCTGTAAGGTATTGAAAGAATCTACCTGAAAATAATACATGAGAATGGGGATTGAGATGGATATACAAAAATTATCGAATGCCCCCTTGGTCGAAGCAATTTTTGAATTACGGTGGAGACGTAAAGATAGTGATGTAAATAATCCTATCATCGATCCACATTACAAGGTATTAGTTGGGGAACTCTATGGAGCACTCAAAAAAGAATATCCCTATCATGAACAATTGCCAACAGCGGACATCCCGGAACCAATTGCAACATACGTTATCCAGCATAGATTCCGCAAAGAAAAAGATAGCTGGCCATTGATTCAGGTTGGACCTGGCATTATCACACTGAACGACACGGAAAATTATCTTTGGAGTGATTTTGCAAAAAGAATATCCGAAATGGTGGAAATGTTTTTTAATATTCACCCGGCACCCGATAATCTTGAATTCTCCGGTATCGTCATGAGATATATTGATGCTAGCGAATTCGATTATGAAAAGTCTAACATCCTTGAATTTATGTCATCAAAATTAAAAGTGAATGCATCAATTAACGAGGGGTTATTCGAAAATGCACCCGCAGAGAAAATACCGGTTGGTGTGGATCTTAAATTCACGTATCCTTCGCATCAACCCCGTGGGGTTATTCAACTTCGTTGTGCACGAGGAATGAAAAAAGAAAAAACCGCTCTGGTTTGGGAAACGGTTGTACAATCATTAGGACCTGACGTGCCAAAGACTAAAGATGAAATTGTGAAATGGTCGGAAGACGCACATTCATTGACTCATAAATGGTTCTTTAAAATGATTGAAGGTGACTTATTGGAGGAATTCAGATGATACACCATGGACACTGTAACGAATATGGTCCCACTATGATCAATCCGGGAAGATTATTCTCAGAACCCAGGACAACGGGAATGTGGAGACCCATGGAAGATACAATGAGTACTGATAGCTACAGGGAAATTATGCCAAGATCTACTCAAAGTACCGTAATGCAAATGCCAGAATCAATATATGGAAAAAGTATGTTATCCGAAGGAATTAATGGTGAAAAAATGTTGTTTGGAGTATGTGAGGATACGTCGGTTATCCATCTCGAACCAATTAAAAAATTTAGCTTTACTGCAAAAGTCGTTTCGGTAAAAAAAGGAACGATAAAAAACATTGATCGAACAACTATTGAACTGTAATTTTCCTGATACACATGGACGCCCCGGCATGGTATGAGATTGTTGACAAAGACGCCCCCCTTTATCAGGGAGATATTCTTTTTTCAATCCCGCTCATCCTGACAAAAGATAATCCGACAAAAGAAACTATCGAAGTAGAAGTTGAAGATTATCAGGGAATAATCGTATCGCAAACATGCGATTTAACCTGCAAAGATATTGATGTTGTACTATTCTGTCCAATTATTCCATTGAATGAATTTATAGCCAAAAAGAACCCGGAAAATAAAAAAGAGAGCATAAAGATAAAAAACGATGTGCGGGCGGGGAGATATGTTGCATATTACCTCCTGAACCAGTTCAACCAGAATGGGTTACCGAATGATTATTTCGTCGTAGATTTAAAAAATCCCCGTAGCATTCCCTTTGAGCATATAGGATATATTAAAGATCGAACACCCGTAAGGCCCCGCTTGAATACGCCATATCGCGAACATCTCTCTCAGGCATTTGCTCGCGTATTCATGCGAGTAGGTTTACCGGATAGTATTCCTGAATTTACTGTATAACTCGAAAAATCGAAAATAAGCAATTATATCTTTTCTATTCACCATATCCTCTTTGACTAATGTTTAAGGATCCTGCATCTTCGAATATCTGGCTCTGGAGCACTGAATACCAGCAGGCAGTCCAACTCATCACCTCACAGGAAATCAGTGGTGAAACGTTTTATCGTGCCTGGGTCCCGGGAAAAAATATCGTCACCCTCAACCGCTCATCACAATTTCTTCCCTTAAGCGATGCAAAACCATTCTCCTACGAAGAAATCATTTACCGGGCAGCAGCCGGGAAAATTACGGAATCGGTGAATCAGGAAACACTTCTCTCACCGCTCTGTTCGAATGTTATTCCCCTTCCTCATCAGATCTATGCACTCACCAGGGCATTTGAAAAAGAGACGATCCGGTACTTGTTCGCCGACGAAGTGGGTCTGGGGAAAACTATTGAAGCAGGATTAGTGATTAAAGAGCTCAAACTACGGAACAAAATCAAACGCGTTCTCATCCTCGCTCCCAAAGGTCTTGTTCCGCAATGGGTCGAAGAGATGCGGCAGAAATTCGGTGAAGATTTCAAATTACTATTACCCGAAAGCGCGGAAAAACTGGAAGGAGACGGGGGAAATATCTGGCGATTATTCGATCAGGTAGTTGTTCCGCTGGATTCTGTCAAGCCGTTACGCCATCGAAGGGGATGGACCCCCCAGCAGATTGAGCAGCACAACCGGGACCGTTTTAAAAATCTGACTTCTGCAAAATGGGATCTTGTAATCATTGATGAAGCCCACAAACTCGCGGGAACAAATACCCAGGTGGCCCGGTATCGTCTCGGAAAAGGTCTGGCCTCTTCCGCTCCTTACCTTTTGTTATTATCCGCAACACCCCATCAGGGCAAGACCGACGCATTCATCCGCCTCATGGGATTCCTCGATAAGAAATATTTCCGCGAAGGCATGGAGATCACCCAGGATGTTGTATCGCAATTTGTGATACGGACCGAAAAGCGAAATGCCATTGATCCTCATGGGAATCCGCTATTCAAACCCCGAAATACCAAACTCACCTCGGTTAAGTGGGAGGAATCACACGATTTACAAAAAGAATTGTATGAAAATGTAACCGATTATGTCCGTACTGGATACAATAAAGCACAATCAGAGAAACGGAACTATATTGGATTTCTGATGGTCCTGATGCAACGCCTCGTGTCAAGCAGTACGCGGGCAATACGTGTTGCTCTCGAACACCGTCATGAAACTCTCACCGCATCTATGCGGGATTGTTCCCGGAGATTACCTACGAATGATGAATGGTGGGAGATGGACCCGGACGAACAGCTCAGTGTCATTCTCGATTGTGCTCCTGCAGCGTTTAAAGAGGAACTTACGCTCGTCAACGATCTTCTCACACTCTCCCGTCGCTGCGAGGCCAGCAGGCCGGATGTAAAAGCCGAAACCTAACTTTGCCAGTTTGATCCCAATAGATGCAGAAGGTGCAACCTCTCGC
>JBAXDE010000241.1:0-3619 GCA_037141115.1 Methanomicrobiales archaeon
ATATCATGTTCACGCTGAATTACATCCTCAGCACCATCAAATGTTTCTGAATACCCGGCAACAAATGCCGCTTTGAGTACATCAGCATGTTCGGGAGCCGTGCTCTCCAGCGTCTGGAACAGCACATGGATGTCAACGCCACGCTGCTCGATCTCGGTGGTTGTCTGTGCAAGCCCGAAATCAATCATTACACATCTTCCATCACCGTTTCTCAGGATCAGGTTGCTGGTTGTGAGATCCCCGTGCATAATTCCCGCTTTGTGAAGTTTGCCAACAATCCTGCCGGCTTCCATGACCGTTGATTCATGCAGATTATGGGTGAGAAGGGTCCCTTCTATCTCTTCCATGATGATGGTATCCGCAGTGATGTCACGCATAATGGGCGTGGGAACACCCCCCTTGCGGGCTGCATGGATTAAGCGTGCTTCAGCCCGCGTTCTTTCTGCGATCAGCCGTTTATCGAGCGCAGCTACACGATAACGTTTTGAAACCCTCTTTTTCTCTGCCAGGCCTTCGTGGAACGTGATGATAGCTTCAGCTCCCTGTCTCTGTGTGCCGGCACAAGGCTGAATCGGAGCACATGCGGGAGAAGTTTCATGTTTCCATGTTACTACGACCTCATCCGAGCGGAAGGAAGGATTGACCTGTGAGGATTCTATGGGAGTCGTGACGCCACTTTCCAGCATCAGTTTCCCGGTATAGGCGATCATTGCCCCGTTGTCCCCGAGATATTTTTGTTCGGGAACAAAGAACTGCGCACCGCGATCCTCGCACATGATCCGCAACATTTCCTGGAGACGCTTGTTTGCACCGACACCGCCAACAAGCAGCACCTCATTCTTCCCGGCAAGCGACATTGCGCGTTCAGTAACCTCAACGCACATTGCAAAGGCAGTCTCCTGCAGACTGTAGCAGACATCCGGCATCGGTGCCTTACTGTCCTTTGCAGCAGAGACGAGACCGGAGAAGGCAAGATCCATCCCCTTTACCGTATACGGGAGTTCGATATACTGCCCCCCTTTGCCCTGCACTTCAATAATCGGACCTCCGGGATGCGGGAGATTTTTTGACCGGGCAAATTTATCCAGGGCATTACCTATCCCGATGTCAAGCGTCTCGCCAAAGATACGGTACCTGCCGTTTAAGTACCCGATCACCTGGGTATTTGCCCCGCTTGCATACAGGACAATGGGATCGCGACAGCCGGTAGCAAAACATCCAATCTCTACGTGGGCCACACAGTGATTGACCCCAATGAGAGGAACGTCAAGAGCGAGGGCCAGAGACCGGGCTGCTGTTGCTACCGTCCGCAGGCAGGGACCGAGCCCCGGCCCTTGCGAAAATGCAATACCGGTAATCTTACCGGGCTCAGTGAGTACCGAACCAATCAGTTCTTTCATCACCGAAGCATGGTGCTGCGCGGCTTCCCGGGGGTGAATGCCCCCGTGTGCCGGGCTGTAAGGTCGTGAAACCAGTGCGTCAAGATCACGATCAAAAAGAGCGGCACTGAGGTTCCAGGCTGTTCCCTCAATCCCGAGTATCTGCCCAAAAACAGGCATTGGATCTATTTTCTGAATTCAGTGTATCCGCACTTGCCGCAGGTAAGGCGATCCTTGTGATCCGCCATCATGATACCGGGTCCGCAGCGCGGGCAGTATTTCTTTGCGGTGGTGATCGTTGCGCCTTCAACCTTGAAGTACGCGCCTCTCTGGGGGCCTTTAGCTTTGGCTCCTTTCTTTGGGGCTGCCATGATTATGCCTCTTCCTTGGGCTTTGGCATACCGCGCGCTGCAAGGTGCGGGCGCTCGGTCTTGTTCCTGACCTCTTCGGTCTCGTAGATGCGGGCTGAACCGCGGATTTCAGTTTTACCGAAGCTGCTGTGCAGCGTGTCAAGGGTAATCTGCTGCTCCTTTATGTTGAGCAGTGCGCAGAGTTTGCCTATGATCTGCATGCGGGAGGGCGTCGCTCCATCGTATTTGAGGGTAAACTGAACCTCTCTTCTGGATAAAAGCTCATTTCTTTTATCATTGGTGATCTCAAAGTCCATCGATATCCTGTAATTATTGGAAACCGGTTTATTTAAACTATGACCTTTCCCGGAGAAACAAAAATCCCCGGGTAAAAGTGTCACATGAAACAGAAAAATGCCGTTTTGCGGTTGAAATGCGAATTTATGTGTCAGAGCGTATAAAATGGTCAAGGAACTGCTGTGCAGTCTGCTGTGCCTCAGGATTCACCGTGCGCATAACAACTCCCTTGTGCGGCTGGCCGTAAAGTACGATTGCCCCAAGAGGTGCCGCCAGAATGAGCGGGATCACCGCAAGATCCTCTTCCCCGTCAACATGGATAGTTACCGGAGGATGGAGAACCGCATAATTGAGTGCACGGATCAATTCATCGGTCAGGGTACCGGCAGGGTTTTTTACGTTTATGCACTCGCCCCGGGATGCGGGCAGCCGGCTGCACGGGGATCTCATGGTATGCCCGTCAATCACCGCAATGGCAGGAGTGATCCCGTTTCTCTGGAGGTTGTGGGTGACGACATCTCCCACAGCGTATACAATGCCAGAAGAGATGATAGGGAGGATCTCCTCGATATTCTTATGCAACTCCCCGAAGGGTTCCTTGAAGAGTTTACGGTGCTCTTCGGGAAGGGTAAGCATCAACGGACCTTCAGTGCGTAGCGGCCCGGAAGTTTGATATTCATCCGTTTTGCCACTTCGGAATTTTCCGGATCGATGATAACGAGGTAACCGGACCAGTCCTCGCTCAAATTGGTGGTGCCGCAGATGACGCAGTTCTCACCGTCAACTACACGGTGACAGTCACGGCAGACCTTCCCCTGTTTCTTCTTATTCGCCGGAGGCATGCTCCTTCCTCTTGCCCTTTGCCTTCTCGGGCGTTGCTTTTGCTGCGCCTTCGGGCTGGTTGGCCTTCTCTTTTTCCTTGTTCATCTCTTCTTCGAGCCAGAGTGCGGTGCCAAGTCCTGCCTGCCGCATGGTCAGACCGATCTTGCTGTCACGCGGTTCGCGTTCATTTAACGAAAGGGTAACTACACGGACACGGACAACATCGCCTACGCCAATGAATCTCTTCGATTCCTGGCAGATGAGGCGGGCATTCTTCTCATCATAGTTGATGTATTCATCCGAGATCTGGCTTACGTGAAGCATTGCATCAATGGGGCCAAGGCTCACGAAGGCGCCGAAACTGGTGGTTTCAACAACCAGCCCTTCGATGACTTCCTGTAACCCGAGCCTGAGGACCATTGCCTCAAACTTGACATCGTAATAGACACCGCCGTCACCGGGGACGAGTTCTCCCTCTCCGACATCCTGCACTTTTGTAACGCAGATGAAGATCCCGATCTCTTTATCGATGCTGCCTTCCAGCTGCTCCTGCAAAACCTCAAGGATAACCTTTTCGAGTTTCTCGCCCAGCCTCTGGGGGGGCACCCGCACCTTATCCTCGAGCATCAATTTGTGATACATTTTTTTACCTCCGTAAAATCTCCAGTTTTTTCTGATTTCTCAATGAAATTACACCAATACCCTCTGCAAACAGCGCATCCCGGACGCGCCGGTCATTGGTGACAACCAGGCATCTGTTCTGGACGGCAT
>JBAXDE010000242.1:0-3614 GCA_037141115.1 Methanomicrobiales archaeon
ATATATTTGTGACCGGATTTATACCTTCCCCCACTTTTTCGAGAGGATACGGTTTTACCGAGGCGTACGAGAGGAAATTCGGGTACCGCCCGGCAGATTTTGCCGCGCCAACGTATGATGCCCTCCTGATCGCCGCGCTTACCGAAGCCCGTCAGGAACGAGCCCCCTTCGAGTCACTTGCAGATTCGGTCCGGGAGGTTGTTTACGGAGAAGCAACCGTCACCGGCTGGGATGCTCAGGGAATCCACACAGCCCTTCAGGATACCCTGCATGGATCCATGCCATGGATCACCGGCGCAAGCGGTGGCCTGGAATACGATGAAGTGCTGGGCGTAGACCCGATCGCTTCTTATTACGCCCACTGGCAGGTTAGCAACGGCACGTTCCGGACAATCCGTGTCCTTAATTCAGAGAACAGCACAGTCCCGGATAAAATTGGCGGTGAATCGGTCGGGCAGTCCCGAGCCTCGACCGGACTCATGTCCTCTTCATCCACACTTGCAGCAACCTATAATGCTCCCGGTAAGAGAACAAATTTTAAAGCGGTGATTGTCGGTCCCTCGCGGGGATGGAAAAATTACCGGCACCAGTCCGATGCCCTAGCAGTCTATTCCCTGCTCCGGCAGAACGGTATCAGTGACGACAACATCATCCTCATGGTATACGATGATGTACCGACGGTAGCGGAAAATCCCCTATGGGGAGACATCCACAATACTCCCAAAGGAGAGAATCTCAGGTCCGGGGCACAGCCGGATTACTTCGGTGCAAATGTGACGGCTGCCACGTTTATGCATGTCATGACCGGTACCAAGACTGCATCCACCCCGGTTGTGCTGGAGAGCGATGCCGGCACTGATCTGTTCGTGTACATTGCGAGCCATGGTTCACCGGGAGAGATCGTGTTCGGCACAGGTAACTCGTTACTAACAACACAAGATTTTACCGGTCTAACGAATTCAATGGATAAGGACCACAAGTATCGGCAGATGGCCTTTTTCGTTGATACCTGTTTTGGGGAAAGCATTGCCACCAATGTCACCGCACCGGGTATCCTGTACCTGACCGGGGCAGCTAAAAACGAGCCCTCGCTCGGGGCGAGCTACGATATCGACATCCGACAATGGCTCTCGGACGAGTTCACCGCGGGCATTATCACAACGCTGCAGGAAAACGGCAATATTACGTTCCGGCAACTCTATCCTGAAGTATATAAGAAAGTGACCGGCTCGCACGTCCGGATGATAAGTTCGGGAAATTTCGATATGGATATGCCGATTATGAAGTATCTGAAGCAATAAACGAAAAACAATTTTTTTTCTGCAAGGGGCAGGGATCCTTTGGGGTAACATTTTGTTATAACCGTTTCAAAACGTTCCCATGACAGATTAATAATAACGAAGTTACTTCGGGAGTGCAAATCCTCATCGATTTGAGGTGATGCCCTTTTGCTTCGAAAGGGTTTTTTAACTTTCTGAAGCAGGAAAATTCTGCTAAAAAGAGATCGGGATCAAAGAATGATCTCGATATTGAGTTTTTCTGCAAGTTCCTTGTACCGGTTCCTTATGGTAACCTCGGTTACGCCAGCAACTTCTGCTACTTCGCGCTGGGTGCGCCGCTCTCCGCCAAGGATAGAGGCAATGTAGATCGCTGCTGCCGCGACACCGGTCGGACCTTTGCCGCTCGTAAGTTCATGTTCTGTAGCCAGCCGGAGGATCTCGATGGTCCGGCTCTGGACTTCTCCTTTGAGGGTGAGGCCTGAACAGAACCGGGGCACATAATCCATCGGGGAGGTCGGCAGGAGTTTCAAACTCAGTTCACGGGAGATAAACCTGAAGGTCCTTCCGATCTCTTTTCTTGAGACACGGGAGACTTCTGCAATCTCATCGAGCGTGCGGGGCACACAGCACTGCCGGCAGGCGGCATAGAGTGCCGCAGCAGCTACGCCTTCGATGCTCCGGCCACGGATAAGGTTCTTGTCAACTGCGTCACGATAGACCACAGCCGAGCTCTCGCGGATGTTTCGCGGGAGGCCAAGTGCGGAAGCCATCCGGTCCAGTTCCGAGAGTGCGAATGCCAGGTTCCGCTCGGTCGCATTGCTGACACGAATCCGGCGCTGCCATTTTCGGAGCCGGTACAGCTGGGCCCGGTTCTTGGAAGATATCGACCTGCCGTAGGAGTCCTTGTTGCGCCAGTCGATCATGGTGGAGAGACCCTTATCATGAATGGTGAGGGTCATCGGTGCACCGGTACGGGCACGTTTATTCCGCTGTTCGGAGTCAAAGGCACGCCACTCAGGACCGCGGTCAATGAACTCATCATCGAGCACTAGCCCGCAATTCTTGCAGACCAGTTCAGCCCGCTCACGGTCGTGGACCAGCACACGGCTGCCACACTCAGGGCAGGCAGTTGCAGTCTGGTTTTCCGCTTTCTTCTCCAGCTCATTCTGTTTCGATCGTGTTTTGAACGATTCACGCTGAGACTGGAGGACTTTTAATTGTTCAATTTCCGCCATTCACATTTCCCTTGCTGATGATCTGGTTGTCCTGATATTTTCTGCTGCATTTTAACCGGTACTTCCGGTTAAATTTTTCATTCCGCGGACATTTGTTCGGATTTTTATTCGGTTACCGGTATCCACTTCCCTTCAACCGGGTTTCAACCGGGCCGGGCATGACATTTCGTTCACTGCCGATCTATTGAATCCCAAAATCATCTTGTTTTGACAGATGCTCAATCTGTACAAAGATGACAAGGTACCATTCAGCAGTTTACCATCCGGTAGAATTCACCAGACTTGTCGTGCACTGTTATCTGGGTAAGTTTAAATGTCTTCGTGTGATGGCATAGGCCGGGCGAAGACTAGCCTTATAAAGAAGTGAGCCGGCTTTGTTCCGGCTTTATTTTTAAAATACGGGGATCGTTTTCGCTAACACGCCGATATATGTTCCGCGGGATAATATGAGGATTCTTCAGAATGAGATGGGATGGGATGTTTTAAACGCGATTGGGAAGCGTTCTTTGTGTTGATCGCGCGAAGGGGTATGCACGTCACAAGTTTCTGAATTCGGTTGGAGTGCCCCCTCACCTGTTCAATACAATACGGCAATCTGGCTAAAAAAATAATGACGTGTCTAAAGATAATCAATTATCGCATATTATGATCACATTGATACACGCAGCTTTGGTATGCATTCCAATAGGGGGCACCGCAGAAAGGATGATTTTTTGTACCCCCACAGTTGGCCGATAGATCCGACAGATAATCGCTATAACAGGTATCCATGCAGTTATCCCCATTGGTCGGTGGACGCAGCAATTCTTTCTGTGCAGGTAGATCTACAACAACATAGTGCACTCCGGCAACAAAACTTCCCGCGATCGATAAGCATATAATGAACAGGACAAGACTGGCGAGCGGCGATTTGGCGAATTCTGACATTAAAAAACAACATCCAAACGAAAAAGTCGTTAATGTCCTGTAAGAATGAAGGAGTAATAAACGCTTGTAATTTGAAAACTACTCGGGGATAATATTCCCGGTCACGAAGAAATTTTTGGTCCGGGAAAATTCGCAGGCTGATATTCAACAGGCTGTTGATTATATCCAATAA
>JBAXDE010000243.1:0-3574 GCA_037141115.1 Methanomicrobiales archaeon
ATATATTTACTAAAATATCGATCTTTCCCTTAGTTTTGGAGGGGATACTTTTTTTCTTAAATATTTCATCGGATAATCTCACAGAATTCGGTTCATGTTTTTTTACGGAGGTGCAGGGGTATCTTTCCTGAGCAGCATATCACGGGTTATGCACGGATTAAAAGTTCATGGATGCCAGTGATGAAATTGCCGGATGGTAAGAAAAGATACCGGGATATTTTTTAGAGGCTAAAAAAAATCAGGATTCTGGTTTATCGGTTTTTATCAATTCCGGGAATTGTTCATCCTCAGGGTTTTGTTTGATCCAGAGGAATGCAAAGATGTTGATGCCGGCGGCAACTGCATACATGATGAGGCTTACGAAAATCATTGCACCCTGCATGAAGAGGAATGATGTACAGAGAAAGGCGGCAAAGATGATCAGGTTCAGGTAAATATAGCGTTTGAACCGGGTCGTAAACGTGAGGGCACACGATGACATGAAGGTAGCGATGATGGCAAGCGCTATACTGGTGTAGATTATCACACCCCGGGTCAGGAGAAATGTTGCCCATAACAGTGCAACAAATACTATCAGGAGAAAAAAGACCCATGTACGGAGTTCTTTCTGGCGTTTTTCCGGAATATCCATTGAAGCAACCTACGATTTTTCAGATAATAAGTATTATGGCTCCAAAAACGATATGGAGCCCGTTATTCCCTTCCATAACCGTTATCGCACTTTTTTTTATTTCGGCAATCGATCATAATCCCCGTGGAGAATATTTCCCCTGGCCGGTCCACCGGTCGGCTGGTAAAAAACCTGTAAACAATTCAGGAAGGGCATACAATTCTTTATCAATCCATTATTTTAAGTGATAATGAGGACCTGGCATGGGGGACAACGAAGTTTTTGTTGAATCAGGTGAAGCAGAACTATTATCTGAGATCGAAATATCATCTGCAATACAGATGAAGGACGCATACCCGTCGCAATCCGGAGAAACAATCGATGATGGGCGATCTCTTCCCCCCTCTCCCCCCGCAGTTTCCCCAAAGGGTGATGGTTCAGCCGGGCCAAATGCCCGGGTCTATCTATCAAAAATGTTGACCCGCACACCTCCTGAAGAGATTGAAAAAATTCTCAGAAAAAAGCCTGACCGCAGGGCCGAGCCGGGTACCCCAGATTTTTACACCCTGGTACTCTCCGTCAGCCTTCGGCTGGGTGATCCGGCAACAACCCGTTTTCTCAATGGTTCTATCGATCTGGCTCTTCCCCGCGGCATGAAAATACTCGCCTATTCCCCCAAAGCAAAGGGCACGATTTTTGCAATTATTGAAAATGGTGGAGAATCACTTTCTTTATCCCAGGGCCTGGAGATCTCCTCCAGTGTGAAGGGTACAAATATCCAACCGGATCCTGCGGAAAGACGGTTCAGAATCGCGGTGGGCCTGAAGGAAACAATTACCGGGACCTATCGCGAAAAGTCCGGGTATTCTCTGGCGATTCCCTCCGGTGTTTTGCTGGATTACCAGGGAATGCTCAAAAACGAGCACGACATGTTCTGGGAAATTTTCCCCCCCATGCCCGGCCAGGGAATTGAAAGTTCAGGAAAAGAGATGCAGGCCGTTATTTCCCTTATCGTGCAGGCTCCGAAAAATACCCCCCCAAAAATCACCGCCCGTATCGTAAGCAGGGTGAAAGGGAATCTCTGGGGTGTAATTACCGTCAAAGGTTCGATCGTAATTTAACACAATGTCACCGGCTATCCGATAAAAAAACCGGAAAAAATTCATCCCTTTTCCTTGTCGTTAAATGCGAACACCGGATAAAAAAATCCTAAAGCAATTTAAATCCTGAGTGTGAAAATGGAGTATTATGGCCCGGATACCCAGTTTTTCAAAACCTGTTCTTTTGTGTTTTGTATTTTTTTTCTTAATTTCTGGTGTGTCAGCATTTTCTGTCGCAAAACAGGCAATCGATCCACCTGGAATATTAAATCCCGGCGATAAGGTGAACGTTTCCTATATGGTATATGTTGCGTCGGGTACTGCGTTTCCCTCGTATGATGACCTGGAGTTCATCACCACGCTCAATGATCCGGTGTGGTCCTATTCTATCCTTGTCAATGGTGTGGAAAATGCCCGACCGTCTGATATTGGGCGCATATTAAAGATCGCAGGGTTTGAACTGGGGTACCGGAACCAGGATGAAGTAATGGTCAAGGTACTGTTAAAGGGAACAATTGCTCCTTCATCGGCGCCAGGTGAGACAAAAACGCTGGTAAAAATTCAGGAACTTGACGCCCGTGGCTATGCAATTCCCAATACCATTGTGACCATCGATCACCTGATCGGGGCACCCACACCCCTTCCCACCCTGGCGTTTTGCAGCATATCGGTCGCCACTTCACCCCCCGGAGCGAATGTCTATCTCGATAATGTTTACAAAGGGTTCACCCCGCTCACCCTTGATGCAGTCCCGAATGGTAATCACGTTGTTGTACTGCGGCTTGATGGCTACGAAGAAGTTTCCCGCACGATTGTTGTGATTGGAGATCTCCAACCGGTCAATGCTGACCTGAGTGCTAAGATAACTCAAACACCTACTGCTGCAACAAGTGCAGGGGCAACTGGTACCGTAACGATGAAACCCGGGCAGACGGTTGCTGTTACTGTACCGGGGTCAGGTTCCCTGTCTGTGACAACGTCGCCCCCCGGAGCTCTTGTGTATATCGATGGAGTGATGAAAGGTGTCTCGCCGTCAACGATACCCGGGCTCTCTCCCGGTGTGCATTCCATCACCCTGATGTTGACTGGCTACAGTGATTTAAAAACAACCATTACTGTTGATTCCGGGACAACTTCAGAATATATTACTGGTCTGTCTCCCGTACAAAAAACACCGGGATTCGAACTGCTGCTTGCTCTCCTGTCTCTTTGTGGGATTATGGTGATCCGTAAGTGCAGGAAATAATCCCATCATTCCGGGTCAAAAAAAATACGAACACTACCCCGGGTGTTTTCCTTGATGTCACCGGAGTTTTTTTCTGACGGTGATAATCCGTAATCAGGCAATCCGGCACCATTCGCAAAAAAAAGAGATATTTTCTCTCAGTCAGAAAAATGGTTTTATAGCTAACAACCGTCTTTCTATCAACAGGATAGGGAGAGACACCATGATTACACAGGATATTGTCAGGAAACTCTGGGATGAGGCAGGGAATGGAAATCTCGCCATCTGGGAGAATGATACCATCACGGTCGTGTCCTCTGATTATTGTGGCGTGACTGCCGGAAAAAAGCCGCTGATCATCTTAAAGCCAATCGCACTCGTGAACCAGTATGAGTACCTCGCTTTTGCGCTCAATGATGAAGAGTTGCTCGTGAAAATCGAAGATGCAATCCGTGCTGCCGGCGGACAGGTAACCCGGGGTCCCCGGGCATAATTATGGTCTTTCCTACCAGTGACCGTGACCGCCATTCTTAAAAAACCCGCATGAAGTCAGAGACTTTGCACCAAAGCAATGAATATTTTTCACTCCAGAGGCTGTTGCCTAACTAACAAAAAGAGTAATTCGAGTTAATGAAATAT
>JBAXDE010000244.1:0-3572 GCA_037141115.1 Methanomicrobiales archaeon
GCAGAGATAGAGAACACTAAAAACAGTGATACTAAAGAGTTAAAAATAACTAACCGTCTCAAACATACCATACAGGCATCAATGGACAGTAACCCTGACTTTTATAAACCGCTTGCAGATAAACTTGAAGAGTTAATAAATGCTCGTAGAAGTAACAGAATATCTCAAATTGAGCTTTTTAAGGAGTTAGACCAGATACAAAATAAAATCATTAACAAACATAGTGAAGCTGAAGGCTTAGGGTTTAAGTTTGAATATGAGTTTGCCATGTTCGGTGAATGTCAAGGAAGTTGTCGCTTGAACTTGAAAAAAAATAATGTTTTTTGGCATCCTTCATATCAACCCAAAAGTAGTTTACACTTTTTTTGAGGCGATTCCCGAAAACGAGGCGTTTGCTTAAGAAAGTGTAAACTGGCAAATGAAGGGTGCCTGTTTTTTATCCCTTTTGTCAGATTTCAGTCATTCTTAAAAAACGCTGTAGTGTAGTGCCCGCAACAGCTTATCATGGCCTCCCATGGAAATTTGAGGGTCCATTGTCGGCCATGATAAGCTTTATGCTACCTTCGTTGGTAATACAGAGATTGTAGCTGATACAAAAGTATCAAGAAGCCTTTTTTACACACGATTCCGGTATTTTGGTGTTGTTTCGTTTATTTAATGCCACTTCTGCAACTGGATTCCAGTTTCTTGTTTTTCCCGACCAACGCTCAGGGCGTTTAGCTCTGGCGTCAATATAGACCTGATGGCGTTTTGCAAGAATATCAACGTCGTCGCCGTCGTGTCTGCTAAAAGGAGTAACAAAATTGATGCCACTGTGCAAGTGCCTGTTGTTGTACCAATCAACAAAATTGTCCGTCCAGTCCCGTGCATCAGTCAAATTTTTAAAAGGCTTTTCAGGATATTGAGGTCTATACTTCATCGTTCTGAACAAAGACTCGGAATAAGGGTTGTCGTCGCTTACTGATGGGCGGCTGAATGATGGCATTACTCCCAACTCCTGAAGTTTTGCAAGCATAGTTAACGATTTCATGGCTGCCCCATTGTCAGAATGGAGAACCAACTGGTTTTGCACAATATTTTCCCTGACACAGCCATCAGTTATCAAATCTGCACCAATCTCTCCTGATTCATATTCATAAACCTGATAACTCACTATTTTCCGACTGTATATATCCATTACCATATATAAATAAAGGAACGTTCCTTTTATCAGTAATGGTAAATATGTAATATCCCATGACCACACTTGATTGGGGCACGTAGCAATATATGGCTCCGGTGGTTTATGCTTTGAGAGCTGGCTCGCTTGACGATGTTTATTCATCGAAAGCTCCTTCAATATCCTGTAGAAACTTGATTCGGAAGCTATATATATTCCCTTGTCTGCAAGTGCAGGAACAATTTGATTGGGATTGGAATCACTAAATTCAGGCGATTCCAGCACTTTAACAATCTCGTCTTTTTCAGCATCTGACAGTTTATTGGCAGGAACAGGGTGGCTACCTTTACGATTGTCACAAACACCCTGCTTCGCCCACCGTTCTACTGTCCGGACTGGTAATCCCAATAATTCAGAGGCTTTAGATTTCCGGGCACCTGCAATAGATGCCTCTTTGACAAGTTCCAAAGCCTCTTTTTTATCAGCATCGCAAATCAATCGCCCTTTGGCTCCCCCCAGATAGAGTCCGCTTTTTTTTTAAGAACAAGCAGGGCTGCCGTTTCTGCAAGTGCCATATCCTTACGGTGAAGCTCCTTTTTTAACGCAGCATTCTCTCTTTTCAAATCCCGGATTTCGGCAGATAACCTTGTCGATGGTTTCACATCGGCTCCATTTATAGATTCCTGTTTCCATTGCTCAAGATGGTGCATAAATATCCCTTTCTTGCGACACCAGGATGCTTTCTCCTCGTTTGACATTGCTCCTGTTGTCATTAATGCTTCAATACGCTCTGCTGCAGACCAATCCCGGGGACGCCTTTCCCTTATTTCCGATTTTATTTTGACATCCTTTTTATAATGTTTGAGCCAATAGCCAAGAGTTGATCTGCTTATTCCCGCTTCCCTTGCTATTTCATCATGCGTTTTTTCACCAACCAGTACTTTCTTTATCACTGATTCTCTCATTTCAACAGAGTATCCCATAAATATCACCTCTATCCCCTAAAATTTAACTTCTCATCAGAGGCGACATCTATCCTGACACAGGGGGGATCCGGCAGACGTTTTAGCACACAACCATCGCCAGTCATCGAGGAAACTATTGCTCTCACCATGACTGAGTTGCAAAAATACCAGCCAGAGTCCTTCATCAAGTTTGAATGGCGTTCAGATAAAATTAATTGCTCTGCCAAAGTATATTTTCAGCCAGGCGAACTGACGATCTTTTTTGAAGATTACGATTCGTCATTTCAACAAACGATAAGATTAAAAACGATGAAATGTGCTCTTGGAGGTCAAAGACGATGGCTGATTTGTCCAAAGTGCGGTTGTCAGCGGATGGCTCTCTACCTTGGGCACGAAATGACCTTTGCCTGTCGGAGCTGCAATGGACTCAGATACCGTTCCCATAAAAAAATTCCAGTAGAACGACTGCTCTACAATGCTGAAAAAATAAGGAATAAATCATGTCAGCCACCCATTTTTAACCCTGTCATTCGACCAAAAGGAATGCATCAGACGACATATCAGAATCTCAGAAACCGCATCATTAATTATGAGACAAAAAGCCATAATTTCTTCATGGCTTGGGCATATACCACTATCGGGGGTAGTGGAAGCGAACGTGCTCTGAGCGGCAAAGTAGCTCAGCAATAAATCGTCGAATCATTTTTTGATGATAGAGGTATTTTCGTCACGAGAAATTGATTTTATCTCTTTAAGCTCATCATTATGGTTGATATGATATTTGAATGCCTGATAGCTGATAGGGCTATCCAACTGATTATTAATAATTTTCCTTATCGCACTTATCGTCAATCCCATTTTGAGATAATCTTTGATTTGTTCTTCATATAGATCAAGAATCCTGCCTTTTTTATTTTTACTCCCTTTGGGTCTGCCGAGTAATTTTCCTTTTACCTTTGCTGCCGCCAGACCTTCCTTTGTTCTCCGTGAGATGTAATCTCTTTCTGCGTCTGCAAAATAACTGTAGATTGCCAGGAGTAATTTTGCATGGGAACCCGCAGTTGAAAGCTCCGGCTGGCTGGTAAAAACAACTTTTATATTTCTTTTGCCCAACTCATTAATTATATTGAGAGTTTCCAGCATATTCCTGCCTAAACGACTCAGTTCCACCACCATTAAATGATCTTTCGGTTGAAGAATCTCCAGCAGTTCATCAATTCTGCGTTCTTTTTTAGATTTTCTGGATGAAATTTCAACTTCTATAAAGCGGTCAATTATCAATTTGTTTTTCTGGGCGTATTCAAGAAGAGCATGTTTTTGGCTTAGTAAATCCTGTTTGTCTTTACTTACTCGAATGTATCCTATAGTTTTCATTTTGCAACTTTTAAATGATAAGGGTTTTTGTTGGATTAAATTATTCATAACAAACTATAATAACTAACCATTAT
>JBAXDE010000245.1:0-3528 GCA_037141115.1 Methanomicrobiales archaeon
ATCGATTAGAGTCAGGGTTGTCGAATTTACAGTTGAATCTTTACACTACCGGAAAAAATCTTTTTTTTTTTGAAAAGTGCTTTCGTTCCCTGCTTCAGAACACCCAGAAGAGACATGATCTCAACCAATGTGTTCAATCCAATGACCAAACAGTAACAAAACAATCTCTTTTTTTCAGCACACTTACCGGCCGGTTGATTTATTGATCTATTACATCCGGACGCGAAGAGATTTTTACCGCTCCTGAAAAGGGGCATAGAAAAAAATTCGGTTATTAACGAACCAAAGTCAAGTAAAAACAGCATTCATTTAGAACGGCTTATTACCGCACCTCACCCACTATTTTCAAACACCGGGTGATGGGGATGGACGAGATCATTACAGGAATTACACAGGCATTCTCCCTCATCGTCACACTGAATCCCGAAGTCCTGCACATCGCGGCACTCTCCGTCTACATCTCACTTGCAGCAACAATCCTTGCCGCATGCATCTCCATACCCTTCGGAGGATTGGTCCATTTCCGTGAATTCCGGGGGAAACGGGCGCTCATTGTGATCATCCAGACCCTCTATTCCGTCCCGACGGTGGTAGTGGGTCTCATCATCTATCTCCTGCTCTCGCGAAGCGGGCCACTGGGTTTTGCCGGCCTCCTCTTCACCCCTGAAGGGATGATCCTCGGCCAGATGGTACTCATCATTCCCATCACAACAGGTCTTGTCATATCAGCACTCAGCGGGGTTGACCGGAACATCAGCGATACCCTGGTATCTCTTGGCGCAACCGAGATCCAGAGTATCGTCCAGATCGTAAAAGAGGCCCGGCTCGCGATCCTCAGCGCTGTGATCCTCGCATTTGGCAGGGCCATCTCGGAAGTCGGGGTTGCCATGATGATCGGGGGAAATATCGCGGGCCAGACACGGGTGCTGACTACCGCGATCGCCCTAGGGACCGGGATGGGAGAATTTGGTTTCTCGATCGCACTCGGGATCATTCTCCTTGCAATCGCTCTGGTCATAGTCGTGACCATGAATCTCATCACGTCCGGGCTCTCCTCTGAACACGAGCAGGTCATGGGAGGGCCCCGCTCATGATCAGGATCACCGGTCTTCACCGCAGATCAGGTAAAAAAAATATTCTTGAGGATATCAGTCTTGAGATCAGGAAAGGCGAGATCTTCACCCTCATCGGCCCCTCCGGCAGCGGCAAAACCACGCTGCTGCGGCTCATCGATCTTCTTGACCGGCCTACTGCCGGGAAGATCTTTTTTAACGGGCAGGATACGGACGGCCCCGAAGAGGTCCGCCTCGCCATCCGGAGACGCATGGGCATGGTCTTCCAGAAACCCGGGGTGCTCAATACGACGGTTGGGAAGAATGTGGCTTTCGGCCTGAAGTTCCGTGGGGCAGACCAGACTACAATAGCCAAAAAAGTAACTGCTGCACTCGAACTCGTCGGGCTTCCGGGGTTTGAAGGGCGCCGGGCGGTCACCCTCTCCGGTGGAGAGATGCAGCGGGTGGCAATTGCCCGGGCAATGGTCACCGAGCCCGAAGTATTGCTGCTCGACGAGCCCACCGCAAACCTTGACCCGGTCTCAACGGAGCTCATCGAGGATCTGCTCATACGGATCAACAGTGAGATGCATACGACCATCCTCTTCTCCACCCATGACATGATCCAGGGCCAGCGCCTGGCACACCGTATCGGCGTGATCATGAACGGACGCCTGGCCCAGGTAGGCTCCCTTCACGATATCTTCTACCAGCCCCGGGGAAAGGAGGTGGCCCGGTTTGTCGGCATCGATACAGCCCTCACAGGAGTGGTGCAGTCCAATGAGCAGGGGCTTGCTACGGTTGTGATCGGCGCGGCCAGCTTCGAAGTGGTCACCCCCTGCCCCCCGGGAAAAAACGTTACGCTCTATATCCGGCCCGAGGAGGTTACGATCTCAATTCCAGACGGAATCCGGAAGACAAGCGTCCGCAACCAGATGATAGGGACCATTGTAAAACAAGTCTCTCTCGGGCCTTTCATCCGGGTCACGGTGGATTGCGGTCCACTCATCACCGCCATGATTACGAATCGCTCCTGCAGCGAACTCGGACTTGCGGTTGGTACAACCGTCATTGCAAGTGTCAAAGCATCTGCGATTCACGTGCATGCAGATATCGCGTGAATCCATTCAATAAATTTATCTGTTTGCCCCCGTAACAGTCAATGAGATGCGCTATGGTTGACCTGCTTACAGATATTCTGATTTACACGGGTATCGGGATCCTTACCTTTACGATAGGAATGATCATCGGGTACCAGTTACTCATTATGTACTACACGAAACGGTTCATGGTGATTGCCGCAGAGTGTTCAGATGCAGATTCTGTAATACCGATGATCGATGAACTTGCGAGGGAAGCATAACGCGGAGTAAAAAGATGGTTGACATTGTAAGTTACTCACTGATCAGCATCACCTGCTTCTGTTTCGGGCTCATCGTCAGTTTCCAGATCGCACATATCCATTACAGCCGCAAACTCACCACCATGCTGCGCCGTTCCATATCCACAAAAACGATCGCGCCGGTACTGGCAGAGTATGAAATGCTCAAAGCCAAAAAATAAAAAATTCTCCTTTTTTACCCCATCAGAGCTGGTTAATACAAATATCACCAATAAATAAAGTAATGCGCTGCACAACACTTGCCAGCGGGAGCAAAGGCAACTGCTTTTTTATCGAGGGAGATAATGGCGCACTGCTCATCGATGCGGGTCTGAGCGCCAAAGAGATACTGGCACGAATCGCTGCTGCGGGTCTTGATGCCGGACGAATCAGTGCGGTGCTGGTCACCCATGAGCATGGCGATCATATCCGGGGACTCGAAGTACTTATCAGAAAACTCAGCATACCCGCGTATGCAACAGAAGGCACCCTTCACGATTTCCTGCATAACCGGCGCACATCGGATAAGCCGGTCGACTGCCGGGTATGCCGGCATGAGGACGAGTTTGCAATTGAGGATTTTTCAATTGAAGCGTTCAAAACATCGCATGATGCTGCGGAGCCCTGCGGGTTTGTAATCCGGGAGAACGGGTTGCGGTTTGGGTACTGCACCGATACCGGTATACTCACACCGCCAATGCTTGAGAAACTCCGGCACTGCGATGGCATTGTGCTGGAGAGCAATCACTGTCCGGATATGCTCGCCAACGGGCCATATCCTGAATTCTTAAAGCGGAGGATACGCTCAAAGCATGGGCATCTTTCCAACCCGGCGGCAGCCTCCAGCTTAACGGCACTGGGAAAAGATGTCCCGCAGGTGATTCTTGCGCACATGAGCGAGACCAATAACACACCTGAACGGGTCGCTGCCAGTGCCCGTGAGGGGCTTGGGTTATTCTATGATGAGATAAACGTGATTGTTGCTTCACAGTGCGGGACTACCAAAGCATGTCCGCAGCATTTTTCATTATAAGATAAATTCCGATAGTGTAAACAATTTACTGTAAAATCGAAAACGCCCTGATCTCTAATCAT
>JBAXDE010000246.1:0-3478 GCA_037141115.1 Methanomicrobiales archaeon
TGTATATATTTACTAAAATATCGATCTTTCCCTTAGTTTTGGAGGGGATACGAAACGCGGTTGTAATAACAGGGTTTTTCCGCTGACAAGCTCTGACTCAATAAGAACCGAAATAGGTAAGCAACAGCTTGTGCTTTTCAGCCATATCATTAATATCCTCAGGATAGAACCTGTAATGAAGTTGTTATTTCTACAACAACAGATGTGTTCAGCATAACGTGGAGAACATCGGATGAAACATTCAATCATTGATCTGCTCATAAGACCGGGTGCATTCTTCCAGAATGCCATGAATGACAAAGAGAGCCTGAAATTTCCGGCCCTTGTGGTCCTTGCCGGAGGTATTGTCGGTGCAATGTACGGATACCTTATCGGGGGATTGACCGGTCAACTGCTGAACGGGATCATGCCCGGCATGGAAACGATCATCACACTTTCATCAGTCTTCGGCGCCCTTATCGGGACATTTATCTTCTGGGTGATATGGACGGGTGTGATGTATGCATTCTCATTCGTTTTCAAAGGCGAAGGATCGTTCCGGAGAACGCTTGAGTTCGTTGGTTACGGCTACCTTCCCCAGGTTTTTGGAACGCTCATCACCTTTGTCATCGCTCTGGACTATATTCCCCGGATTCATGTTCCCCAGCTCTCTGCTGCAGCAGCCCAGAATCCCGATCTTATGACAGAAGCAGTGAAAGCACTGATGCATGATCCCGCAATGATGGAAATGAGCCAGATAGCCATGATCATCTCGATGGTATTTCTTCTCTGGAGTGCCAATATCTGGATCTTCGGCATGCAGCACTCACGGAAACTCTCACCCCGTGATGCGGCGCTGTGCGTAGGGATACCAGTTGTCCTGTATATCCTCTATATGGTCTACTCAATTACGGTGATGTAATGAAAATTGTTCGATTCGTTTCCCTTATATGTTTAATTCTGCTTGCGAGCGCCTTTGTTGGCGTAGTTGCTGCCGATTTCACCACACCAGAATCGATCGTTGCTGCAGACAAAGTATACGTATCTGGTATTACCTACGATCCTGCTGCTTTTTTTCCTGGGGACAAAGGTACCCTCACGGTTGAGATCACAAACGGCAACACAGACACGGGTGTTAATGTAAATCATGCCTCGCTCTCCAGTGACACCATAAAAACAACAAGCAGCCCGTATGATACTTCAAACAGTGTTGGCCCTTCACAGAAACAATCGTTTGTTTTTTCCGTGACTGCCGATGGTCTGCCCGGGACATACTTCCCGGTGTTTTCCTTAAACTTCCGCGATTCCGACAGCCTCTATGACCGTGCGATGGTCAAGATCGATAACACAGAACTCGTGCTCACGATCCTTGATAAACCGGACACCTACTCGCAGGGCAAGAAAAAGACCATCTATGCACAGGTTGCAAATCCACGGGAGAACGGCGTAAAGAATGTAATCCTCGATGTTTCAGGTACCGGAATTACCACAACACCATCCCGGGTGTTTGTCGGCAAGGTTGCTTCCGGGGCTACCGTTCCGGTAAACTTCACCGTAACTACAGAAGAGCCAACAACCCTCCATCTTGTCCTGAACTATGACAATGGCGATAACCCCCATACCGTGAATATGGACCTCCCTGTCACCTTTGGTGTTGATAAGAAACAGGCAAATCCCGTTGTCAGTAATGTCCAGATAAAAAATGATCTCGGAATTTACCATATTACCGGTGATGTGAACAATGCCGGCCTCGAAACTGCAAATACGGTGATGGTGACTGCTCTCTCACCCGCAGTCCCGCAGGATCCGTACAAGACCTACGTGGTTGGAGCCCTCAAACCCGATGATTTCGGCAGCTTCGAAGTGACATTCTCAGCAACGAATATCGAAACGGTTCCCCTCCAGTTATCCTTCAAGGATGCTGACGGAAACGTGTATAATTCCGTTCAGGATGTCAAGATCTCCGCATCCAATACAACTGCCCAGAAGAACTCAGGTTCTTCCACGATCCCAATCATTGCAGCGATCGTGATCCTTGCATTATTCATTGGTGGTTGGGTAGTGTACCTGAAAAAATATAAGAAGTGACACTCCATGAGCGAACAACCGGTCATGGAATTTAGAGATGTGACGAAGGTATACCCGTTACCAGCGGGGGACGTCACTGCGCTGGACGGGGTATCTTTCCAGGTTGAGAGGGGGGAGTTCATCTCCGTCATGGGACCTTCGGGATCGGGTAAATCTACTCTCCTGAACATGATGGGGTGCCTTGATACCCCCACCACGGGAGATATCTTCATCAGCGGAACACGGATCGGGGACATGTCAGATACCGAACTGACCAGCCTGCGAAGGGATCGCATTGGTTTTATCTTCCAGTATTTCAATCTCTTTCCCCTCCTCAATATCATCGAGAACGTTACCTTTCCCATGATGCTGAAATCCCAAAAAGCGGTGAATCCGGAACGGGCCAAAGAAGTACTGCGATCAGTCCAGCTGGATGAGAAACTCTTTACCCATACTCCCACGGAACTCTCCGGGGGACAACAGCAGCGGGTTGCAATTGCCCGTGCGCTCATCAATGATCCTGATATCCTCCTCTGCGATGAACCAACGGGAAATCTTGATTCGAAGACAGGGGCGGGTATCATGGACCTGATGACCGACCTGAATAAGAAAGGCACGACAATCATCATGGTCACCCATGATCCGCATATCGCTGAATACTCGCGGCGGACAATCCGCATTGCTGACGGGAGGATTGTGCCATGATCTTCTGGGAGATCGCAAAACGCAATATCCGTCTGCACTTTCTCCGGTCAACTCTCGCAATGCTCGGGATCGTGATCGGTGTCGTGGCCATCGCATCGATGGGGATCCTCGGAAACAGCCTGGTGGGAACCGTTTCTGACAGTCTCTCCTCTGTAGGAGACAGTGTCATCGTAACCCCGTACACCGGTGGCGGAGGTATGGGAATGCGGGGAGGGAGTGGAGCGAGTTCCGAGAACATGAAGATCACGGATCAGCAGTTCCAGCAGATCAAACGTGCGGTTGCCCCCGGCGTGGCTATCCCGGTACTATCGACAGCGGAGCGCATGAAAGTGGGTGTTGGCAGCGATGATATCGTTGCAACCGTGTATGGCATCGATCCGCAGTATATCCCGGATCTCAACCTTGTGTTAACTTCAGGCGGTTTCAACAATGCCAATTCCGGATGTCTGGTCGGATCCGAATTTGCCAAGAATAATAATATCAAGGTCGGATCCCGGATTTCCATGGGCAGTGACGGCGGAAAGGGAACACTCCGTGTTACCGGCATTATTGCAGAGCGGGGCATGGCCTTTGATGTCAGTACCGATAATGCGATTGTTACTACCCAGGACTGGTTTGACAACACCTATAACCGGAACAATTATGATCAGGTTGTCGTCAAGGTAAAAAGTGGGGTTACTGTTTACAGTGACACCAGAGCTGCTGCTGGGACGAACGGTTCTCCATT
>JBAXDE010000247.1:0-3475 GCA_037141115.1 Methanomicrobiales archaeon
GCGCATATTTTTTCTTTTGGGATTTGGGCGGTTGTCCTGCCGGGTATGAAAAATACCCCGGGGCAATCACTTCTTCGGGCACCGTATCCCAGAGATCCGCAGTGGGCTCGGTTGCGGGTGCAGTTCTTTTTTGGGAAATTTTGACCGAAACCTGCTGCTGAACCGGTTTGTAGAGCGGGGGCTGGATGGGTCGGGCGTCAGACATCGGGTGATTGAATGGCGTTCCACACCGGTTACAGAAGAGGGTATCTTCATCAAGGGGAGTTGCTCCGCATTTCGAACAGGCGGGTTTTTTGATCACGGGCTCATGTCCGATTGTCGCGCCGCACCGGTTGCAGAACTGCGACTCTGCGTCAGTAATTGTATGTCCGCAGCGCGGGCAGAGAGACGGGGAAGTCACCGAATCTCTCTGGTATCCCGCACCACACCGGTTACAGAAGAGCGCCTCATCATCAGGAGATGGACTGCCGCACCGGTTACAGACCAGGACTTCCGGTTCGGGTTCAGGTTTTACCGAAGCGCCACACCGGTTGCAGAATTCTGATGCTTCATCAGGGATCGTATGTCCGCAGCGTGGGCAGAGAATATCCGGTTCTGCCGGGGGAAAAGGTGTACCGCACCGGTTACAGAAAAGTACATCTGCATTAAGAGCGTGATTGCCGCATTTGACACATATGGGTAATTTTACTTTTGGCTCTTCAATAACCTGTGATCCGCACCGGTTGCAGAACTCGGACTGGTCATTGAGCGCCGGAGTACCGCATCGTTCACATTTTTTTGGCATGTAACACCATAGCGTATCATCGGATTGTGTATATATTCTGCGGTTTTTTTAAAAAATTATCGGTCCCGTTCCTGGCAACGATCAAGGATCTCTTCACCCCTTTTAGTAAAAAATCCAAATAGGGGGGCTGCCAAAGAATGATTACTATAATATCCCGCGGAGTAACTGATGACGTCTGGTCTTTCTGAAAAATACCTGAACCAATGGACGATCGGCATTGTCCTCGTTGCAATTCTGGCCGGTATTCTCATTCTCTCTGTTTTTGGCATAATACCACCTGAACATTGTCCTGTCCCTGCATGCAGCACAACCATGTCCCCAGATCTTTCGGGAGTTCCGATCTTTACTGCCCCCTCAGATAAGATTGCCCTGCTAAATGATACGGCTTTTACCGGAAAACTTTTTGCAGAAGCGCTTGCCACTGAACCGCTGCTGGCCACAAAGGGAACCCAGGTGCATATGGGATTCTGGTCCGGCAAGGGAAACCATGGCAGCATGCTGAGGGTGCTTGACGCAGTCAATGAAGGACCGGCTGCATCTGCCATCCCGCCCAACCGGGCCATCTGGGATGAGGGGACCACGGCCTACTACAATTACCCGTCATATACACAAATTCTCGATGAGCACTGGTACGAACGGGCATCTGTTATGAACGGGACGGTGCTCATCTTTGGCAGGGCCTATACCGATCCTTACCCGGTCACCTTTGCGGAGTCCGATCAGATCTGGGGAGAGTATTCGGCCCGGTACACGGACATGGCAGAACAAGTCGCGATTGCAACAGGAAACCCCGTAAAGGTCTGGTGTTTTGTCCAGGGGGCAAAGCCAAACCGGATCTTTTACACGTACGAGCTGCCGCAACTCCGCCTGATGGAGCAGAAAGGATACGCGCAGGTTTACTTTGCAAAGAGTCCAGATGCCGACTGGACAAAAGGGGAAGACTGGATCAACGGGACTGCGAATGTTAAGGAAGCAACCGGATGATGAACAAGTCTATGCCCACACAACCCCCAACACCCAGCCCGGCCGTCATGAGTATCGCCTTTGACCTGATCTTCCGCAAGGGCCGGTCACCCCCTTCCTGTCCTGCTCCGGATGATATCGACCTGCTCAACCGGATCCGGGACAAGGTAGAGAACGAATCCCCCGCTATGTGCCGGGATGCCCTGATCCGGATCCAGCGGCTCTCGCATGACGTGTATGATGTCTGCGGTGCATTCCGCGAGGGTGAGTATGGCAGCGGGAAAGAGGCTATGGATACGGCGCTTGCGCTGCTCGAGAAAAAATGCCCCGGGTTGTCCGACGATGAGTACCAGACGGCATTTGCAGTCGGGATGATGTGGACGGCGTTCTGAGAGGAGGGTGATTGTTTACACCACCAACCAGAGCCGGGCTTAAAAAAAGAATAATTCCCTGATAAAAAAACCCAATCATCAATTTGCACCAAGGGACAAAAATTCTCAAATCCCCCGTACCCGTTTATTGAAAAGTACCGGCACATTCCGGTATATTGCAGCGCTCTTACGAGAGGCTATTGTCTGTTTCCTCTGCAAGCGCTTTGAGAAATAGTTCGAGAAGCGCATGCCGTTCATTGGCAATAGTTCTGCCCGTTTCCGTGTACATCAGTCCCTTTAATTTCAGCAGTTTGTCATGGAAATGCAAAACCGCATCATCCATATTTCCACCATGTTCTGCGGCTCTCATGAAAGTGCGGGCGATACCCACTGCCCCGAGAGCATCCAGTTTGTCTGCATCGGAGAGAATCTTCGCTTCAGGGCTTTCTGGTCTTTCCTGGGACCGGAAGCGGTGGGTGCGTATCGCAGCACAGATTGGAGGGATCAGATATGAGTTGTAGTGAATTGATACCAGGAATACTTCTGCCATCCGTGCCCCTTCAGCTTCATGCGGCAGTCCCCGTTCTTTTTCAAGAGGACGGGCGATGTCGTGGAGCAGCGCAGCAGGAATAAGAATATCCATATCGGCATCTTCACGCGGGCCGATAATCCGGCAGAGCCGGGTGACACGTTCCGTATGATCCATGCCATGGGAACCTGCCTCACCAAGCTGGCTCCAGGCATATTTTCGGATTTGTTCAACGGGAGTTTCCATGTGTTAATGCCTGTAAAGATATCCTGCGGCAGAATGGGGGAAAAATATTCTGGAATTATTCTGCTAAAGCACATGAAGTTTTTCGTTTGTTAACTCAAGGATATCTCGTGGGGAGAGTTAGAGAGATTTTGCGGTGGGGTTGATGGGGAAGTGCTTTTAACAAGCGTGTAATGTAGTTGGAATAACAATGTCCTGCAGTTTTTTTTAGTAACCTGAACATAAACTTAGAATCCACTCACGATTTTATTGATGGGGGCTGATGCCCCCATACCCCATTTGTGATGACACCGCCGCCCCCGACGGGGCGCCCCCGCGGCGGCTCATTCGGTTTTCTATGAGTGAATTAAACGGTTCAAGATTTTTTTCAGGTATTTCACTCAAAAATACATTCACTCGATTGCCCAGCGAGGCCCCGCCAAGGCGGCCGAGCGACCCCCGAAGGGGGTGGGAAACATCACAATTACGATTGAGATATTCTTGATATAATGATTCAAGAATATTTGCAGATTCGAAACTTTCTGTCACGCTTTTTGGTAGTGTAAAGATTCAACTGTAAATTCGACAACCCTGACTCTAATCGAT
>JBAXDE010000248.1:0-3468 GCA_037141115.1 Methanomicrobiales archaeon
AATATATTTGTGACCGGATTTATACCTTCCCCCACTTTTTCGAGAGGATACAATTTTTCAGAGAATCCGGTTACTGAACTTTCATTCAGGAACTTTGCCGCCCAGCTCCTGCACAACCCAAATCGCCGTTTCTTCCTCACCTGCAGGTACAGGAATTCTGACCTCAAAAGGCTGAACTATGAAGCGGCCGACCAGCTGGCTGAAGGAAAAAAGAATCACCGCAGGTCTCTTTTTGGAAGCCTCGCGAAATGTGCATCCGTGCCACCATACCAGGAATGAGCGGAACGGGTAGACACTCCCCTCATAGATGAGCCCGGTGTGAGCAATATACGCTGCGTGGGGAGCACCCATTGCCCGCCGCCGTTCGATACCGGGGGCGATGCGGGAGACGATAAACAGGATTGCCATCAGGCCAAGCAGGATGAGTGCGGTCTCAGGACCGCCATCGCCAACAAAGATCAGGAAGAAGAGGGCAACGAGCCCGATCATCCCGCCGATAATATAGAACAGGATCCGGTTCCGTTCCCGGTACTGCAGGTATTCCCGTTCCACGCTGGCATGGGCAATCTCCTCCGGGTAACTCCAGTGGGCGAGCGGAGAGGGATCAGAAAGGATCGCATCCATCACCCGGGCCCGGTGGAGAAAGAGCAGGGAGACCGCAATACTGCTGGCCGCAAGGAAGAAGGAGACAAATGCCAGCGCGTACCCGCCGCTCATGCCATCAATGGCGGTATAGGATATGAGACAGATAAACGCAAAAACAACCGCTGCAAACAGCGAGGCGGCAACTTTTTTCCACTCGGTATTGGGGGTCATCGGATTCCTTATGTCTTATGGGACGAACAGGTAATTCGGGGTTTCGATCAGGTAAAATGATCAGATGGGCAGGCTGGGGGGTTCCCTGGTACCTGCCAAAAATCCAGTTTTTTTATCCACTCCCGGAAAAAAGAACCCCATATTCGCATTCCGGGTGGGTTAAGGGGCCAACATGGGCTAAACCAGGGGGGGGAAAAGCCCCGATTCACGGGGCGTTGGCAGCCATCGGGAGATGGGGTTTCCACCACCGGTTTGGCAAACGAAGCAAATAGAGGACATATTTTTCCTGCGATCCGAAAAGAGGGAATTATCGGGGTTTTCGGGTATTGACCAATGAACAAAAAGGGGGAAATAACCCTGAAACGGGCTTATTTGTCCTCAGGGTTCTGACCCAGTCCGGTCCGCCCGGATATTACAGGAAAAAACTCCCTTCAGATAAACACCGGTACTATCCCGATTGCTGTTAAGAAAGTGACGCTTAAGTGAACCGGTGCACCATATTGTACCAGATAATAATTATGGCTGCAACAATCTTTTCGTCCTTCATGGTAATGCTCCAGCTCATCTGTGTGATCATTGTTGTTGCCTACCTCCTGACCCGAAGCAAATTTTTCTTAGAAGTGCTCGAAGGCCATTCTACCATAAAAACGCAGATCGTTCTCATCCTGATTTTTGGCATCCTCTCAATCTACGGTACGATAAACGGGGTGGAGATGCTCGGAGCCATTGTCAATGTACGAGACCTTGGCCCGATGCTTGCCGGCCTTATCGGGGGACCTTTTGTCGGGCTGGGTGCCGGGTTGATAGGAGCTGCATACCGCGGAACCCTGGGGGGAATAACCGTAGTATCCTGCTCCCTGGCTACGGTTCTTGCCGGGCTGTTTGGCGGGCTTATCTGGCTGTGGTGCAAAAAGAAATTCTGCGGAATTAAAGTTGCAGTGATCTTTGCCATCCTCATGGAGGGATTACATTGCCTGCTCACCCTTCTGATCGTCCGTCCGTTCGATCAGGCATGATTGATCACGTCCTCCTTTGCTCTGCCCATAATCCTTGCCAATGCCGCAGGGATGTTCATCTTTGCATTCATCATCGAAAATCTCCAGAATGAACGCAGGATGCAGGCTGAACGCGACACCCTGCTGCGGGAGATGGAACGAAAGAACACCGAACTTGCGATCGCTGCTGAGATCCAGCAGAGTTTCTTACCCGATATGATCACGCAGATCGAAGGGTATGAAATTGCAGCAAAGAGTGTTATGGCAAAAGAGGTGGGCGGGGACTTCTTTGATGTGATACCATTCGAAGTGATCCCGCTCAAAAAAGGGACCATGGGGATCATGATCGCGGATGTTTCGGGTAAGGGTATACCCGCCGCCCTGTTCATGGCACTCTCGCGGATCGTGGTCCGGGTGAATGCAACCTGGTACATGGATCGACCGGCAATGGCAATCAAGAATGCAAATGCCATCATTGCAGCCGATTCCAAAGCCGGCATGTTTGTCACCCTCTTTTATGGGGTCCTGGAAGTGGACAGCCAGACACTTACGTATGTGAATGCCGGCCATAACCCGCCGATCATCTGCCATGCTGATGACGACCAGTTAACGGAACTCACCGCAACGGGTATCGCCATCGGGGCCCTGACAGATGCCGAGTATACCGCAGATACTGCCGCACTCAAAGCCGGAGATGTCATCGTACTCTATACGGATGGCATCACCGAAGCGGAGAATGCCCGGCAGGACATGTATGGAGAAGAGCGGCTCAATGAGGTGATCCTTGCCTGCCGTAAACAACCGGCAGAAAAGATTCTCACCACGATCCTTGAATCCGTGCGCACATTCACCGGGGGCGTTGCACAGTCAGATGATATTACCCTGATGGTAATACGGGTGAAATGAGACTGGAGATTTCCCTTTCCCACCAGGACGCGGATACAGCAGTTAAAATTTTTAAATGAATGAACGGGAATAATCATCTTTTTTTTATGGGTGGATATTTCGACAACGTTAAACCAAATATAAACACAGATTTCTGACACGAATGCCCCGCACCCCTCCGGATATTGTGTATGATGTGGACGATATTCCACCGGCACCTACACTGGTAACGCTGGGGCTCCAGCATGTTTTTGTCATTGTAATATCCTTGATCCTGCCGGTCCTCATTGCCCGGGAAGTCGGACTTTCGGATAAAGAAGCTGCATATTTTGTGAGCATGTCCATGCTGGCATCAGGTATCGGTACCTGTCTTCAGGCATGGAAATACAAAGGAGTCATCGGATCCGGATACCTCTGCCCCTGTGTCTGCGGGCCTGCATACCTCTCATCATCAGTTCTTGCGGTAAAAAACGGGGGACTCTCCCTGCTCTTTGGGATGACGGCACTCACCGGAGTGTTCCAGATCGGGCTTTCACGGGTTATCGGAAGACTCCGGGGATTGTTCCCTGTTGAAGTTACCGGCGTAGTAGTCATCATGGTGGGCATATCCATCATTCCATTTACCCTTCCCCTCTTTCTTTCCATAGGAACAACCGATCCCATCGTAGCCCAGAAAGAGATCCTGGTCGCCATCGTGACCTTTGCCATCATTCTTTCTTTGTAACTATCTATATCATGCCTTGGAATCCTTTTTTAGTGTAGAATCTTCGCG
>JBAXDE010000249.1:0-3466 GCA_037141115.1 Methanomicrobiales archaeon
AGATTCTACACTAAAAAAGGATTCCAAGGCATGATATAGATAGTTACAAATTTATGATGAATACCACGTATCACTCTCACAGCCGAGGACGGCGGCGCACTCTTGCTACCAAAGGAGTGATTGTGATCTATTGCAGACAAAACACCGGGAAATGTGAACTATCACGGGGATCCGTCCTCCTCTCTCTCTACTTCCGACAATTAAATTCTCCAGGATACGTTTTTTTAAAAGATTTTGTTTTGGGTCAGATGTTGTATTGGCAGACCGGTTTTAAATGCCTGCCAGCATTTTTTTAAGAATGGATTTGGGATCACATCCGGGCCCGCCCTCTTTTCAACCGGCCCCGGGTGAAAGACTCTTGAGCAGGCTTTGATCGGGAATTTTTAAACCGGATCCCGATTGAAAAATTCCGGGCGGATGTTGCATCAATTTTTTTTGCTGCAATCCTCTTTTCGATGCGTGAATAATTTCCACATTTTTCCTGCAGAATCGGGATAAGGAAAAAGAACCTGCACTCCTGACAAACATTAATCGCATAAAACGGGAGAGTACATACCCATGAAAAAAAAGTCCCTGTCCTCAATGATAATGCTGATGACCTGTCTCATCATCCTCTCTGTTGGTATTGCAGGATGTACCTCGCAGACCCCCGCTGCACCGGTCGTACCGGGCACAAGCCAGTCAACGATTGAACCCTCGGCAATGATCTTACAGACTTCAGAGATCCCGGCGAATTTCATCCTTGTGGAAAAAGACGCCAGAAATATTTCTGATTTAAATGGCTGGGCACTCGACCACGGCTGGAAGAAAGGGTATTATGCAGTCTACCAGAAGAATGACCCGAACACACCCAATGGAACACTCATTGAACAGGTAATCTCAGTGTATCCCGCTCAAAATATCACCCTCGTAATACCTGATACCATGCAGGGCTGGAAGAACTGGACGGTTGGAGAGAACAATGTAAATCTGACCGTTGAAGATCTATCCCTGCCAACCATCGGGGATTCCAGCGCAGCACTCAAAGTTACCGATAACAGTGACAGCACGCAGATGTACGTAATCGCATTTATCAAAAAGGACGTGTACCAGCATTTCTGGACAAATGGAACCGCGACTGATTTCGAAACAACCCGGCAGCTTGCAGGTATTGCAGCGGCAAAAATTAAATAATTTTTTTTACCGGCCTTTTTTAGAGATATAAAATCGGAATAGTATTCTTCCCGGGGATTACATAACTGAATAGTTCATGGTCCGGTTGCATTTTATTGACAATCTGCGGTGGATGTGCATCCTCATGCTCTTCCCGTTCCACGCTGCATTCATCTTTTGTGCAGGATGGTACGGCTATTATGTCCTGTCGGATTACCCGTCCACGGCTGCACATCTGCTCACGGTTGCTGTTGAGCCTTGGATCATGCCGCTGCTCTTCTGCATCGCTGGCGTGAGTGCAAAATTTGCATTGCAGACCCGTACGCCCCTTGTGTACCTCAATGAGCGTTTGACAAAACTCCTTGTTCCGTTCCTTGCAGGACTGGTTCTCATCTGCCCCGTCATCGCATACTATGCCCTGAAATTCCACACCGGTTTCACCGGGAGTTTTGCCGGTGCGTTTGTGCATTACTTCAGCACAATGCAGAATATTCCCGATCTGAACGGACCAATGGGAGGATTTAGCGTTGACCACCTCTGGTTCATCCTCTTTTTGTTTATCATCTCCCTCATGGCACTCGCTGTGATCCTGCTTGGGCGGCGACTGGCAGGACTTCATCTCAATGCCGGTACCGCAAGCCTTCCAGTCCTCGGTCTCCTGTTCGTCCCGGTCTGGCTCCTGAACTTTGCCGGCTTTAATGTTACCGGATATTCTCTCCTTTCATATTTCGCCATGTTTCTCATCGGGTACTACCTGTTTTCGATGGAGCCGGTCCTGACCCGGCTGGAAAAGCACTGGGCTGTTCTCCTGGCAACATGGATAATCCTGACGATTGGCGTGATGTGGATATACGGAATCATCCTGGGACACTACGAAGTTTTCTGGGGGAGTTCGGTCCTCTTTGTATTGACCGGGTGGACGGGCGTCCTTGCCCTCATGGGGGCAGGCAGGCACCTGGCTGACCGTCCCGGCACCTTTGCAGCCTATATGGGGGCCGCATCGTACCCGGTCTATATTATTCACCAGGCGGTGCTGGTGGCGGTTGCCTATTACGTACTGCTGCTCGGGATCCCTCCGGCATTGCAGTTCGCAGTCATTGTGATGCTCAGTGTCCTGCTGACATTTGCCTGCTACGAGATCCTCCGGAGGATCCCGGGGATCCGTGTGCTCTTCGGGATTGCTGGTCCGGGAAAGAAAAGTGTGTGAGTTGACTTTTTCACACTGAAGAGACAGGAGATAAGAAAGTGATTACTGGCACTCCGGCAACTCGACCTTCGGGGATCACGGCGGGGACTTATGAGCGGTTCATCCCGCTGGAGAACGGAGAATTTTTACAAGAATCCCGATAGATTGAGAATTGGATTTTGAGCACGACGACTTCCCGGCCCTAAATCCCTGCGCAAAAAAGGATAACAATTGATCCGGCACTTCTGATTTGTTCCCGCTGATTACGTTTTCTTAAACATCTGTTTTGCCATGGCAACTCTCTGTTCGAGATCCGGTCCTTCGAGTTCTTTCACAACGGATTCGAGTACCACTGGGATATCGATATGCTGGGGGCATTTTTCTACACACTGCCCGCATCTGCATCTTTAAGAAAACTGGCACTGCAGTAGATTCCATTCCACTCCTCAAAACGGGATTTAAGAAAATATTTGCATCAATGAATCGTGTCGCGTCACTCCCGGACCCGACTGCCATCTCTTACGACTCCAGGGACGGATCGAAAATAATCCGGCGGGCCATCTCCGGGTCCGCAAGCAGAATCTTACCCTGCATACGCTGGAAAGGGTTGAGGGGAGCCTCTTCATCGCGCCCGATTGGTAACTGGGTTTTATTGCGGGATGCCACGACAGGATTTCCGGATACGTCCGACCCTCTGGCTTTCGTGCTCATGATGGCAGATGTAAGCATCCGGAAAATATCAATCATGTGATTGCCCAGGTGAACCGGATTCCTTTTAAAATTCCTGGCAAGAGATTTTTATTTTTACCCAATTTTTCTCCCGACAAGAACCACCATAGGCCAGGTTCGGCATACCCCCGGCTCCGGAGGGGAGGGTCACACGGTCAAAGGGAAAAGAACCCCTTTTTTTGGGATCGGATATTACGGTCCGGGACTATGAGAGACCTGCACTCCGCTCAACCCACTTCTCCGTCGTAGACCCGATCTCAGTGAAGGGGTCACCCCCTCAATTCCGGCACAAATCCACCCAATTCCGGCACACGCATTTTAAAAGACTTCAGAATGAGCCCCGTTAGGTATCCCCTCCAAAAAATAGGGCAAACCAACCTTTCGGGTTTACTGGCAAAT
>JBAXDE010000250.1:0-3464 GCA_037141115.1 Methanomicrobiales archaeon
AGTGAGACGACGGGGTTGTTCTCAAAGCTGACCCGTGTTTTTCGAGAGGATACATTAAATAGTTACCAGAGTCTCCCTTGAACTGATGTGTACCAGCGGGTTTTTTAAGAGATAATGGAGCGGGTTTTTTTGTTTCACATAAAAAAAATAAATTCTGTTTAAAATTGACCCGATTTGCGTTCGGGGATTTTTATGCGCACAAAAACAATAATTATATATACAGAGACATTGGACACTAAAAGTATGAGATCTCCTTCAGAGATCAAGAGAGTTATCGAGGTGCGTCTGGAATCCTACCTTTCCCGGGACAGGACCGGAATCCGGCGCGAAGTTCTCAGGCTCTTAGTAAAGACCAAATCGATCACCATTGCAGAAATTGTAGCTGAGCTGCAAAAACAGTTTGTCGTAACATTCCATGCAATTGCATCCATGGTTGGCATCATTGCTTCCCGGATAGGTATACTCCATTCCACGCGAAATGCGGATGGAGTGAACACTTATGAACTCAAGGAAAAATATTACGATGTTGTTATCCGGATCGTCGGCGTCTGCTGAACAGCGTGTCTGATCCATAACCGTTTTTACCCCAGCCTTCCAATAATTAGAGCATCATGCATTCCGATTCCTATGACCGCGCCGGATTAAGCGAGGTCACTGTTCTTCCTGAAGTGATCGATTTTATCAATAAGCGGAACTGTGATTTTCGCATCAGCACTTCCTGCGGAGGGCCCATACTTTTACCGGTACAGGTCAAACCCCCAAAAAAAACAGACCTTCTCATCAAAGCGGGGAACCATACGATCTATGTCTCCATCCACCAGGCACGATTCCTCCACAGCATCCATATGGAGATGATCCCGTTCTTTGATGACAATGATCTGATCAGGCACGAACGCTGATGAGTTTTGAAGAGATCTCCCACACGGCGGATGTAAAAATTCGTGCCCGGGCACTGACACCCGATGCACTTTTTACCGATGCATTCCTTGCCCTCATGCAGGTCGTGTACGGAACAGACCGCAGGGGGGGACTAATCAAAGAGATACAGATCGAATCGGACAATATTGAATCGCTTTTATGCGACTTCCTTTCAGAAGTGCTTTTTATTGCTGAAGTAGAAGGGCTGGTCTTTTCACGGGCTGATATAACGATGGACGGTCTGCACCTGACCGCTGTTCTCGATGGGGAACCCTTTGATCCTGTGCGGCACTCTTCGGGAACAGAAGTAAAAGGGATCTCGTATAGCGGACTCGTAATCCAGAAGGATGCGAACGGATATATGCTCGACATCTTATTTGATGTATAGTGGCAGAGGCAAAAATGGTAAAAGGCAGCGAGAAAGGGCGGAGTGCGGGTCTTTTATCCGGTAGTTCAAAAAGAGGAGAAGTTGACTGATGCTTGAAGGCATGCGACAAACGGGAGTAAATGAATGGGAAGTACCGGTGGGGTATGTCCCGGGCATGAGAGTTCCAGGGAAATTTTTTCTCTCGGAATCACTGGGAACGAGTCTTGAAACCGGCGCTATAGAACAACTGGCAAATGTAGCTACCCTGCCCGGCATTATCGGGCATTCCCTTGCCATGCCCGACATTCACTGGGGCTATGGGTTTCCCATTGGAGGCGTTGCTGCCTTCTCCCTCGACGAAGGTGTCATATCCCCAGGCGGAGTGGGATTCGATATCAACTGCGGCGTACGGTTGCTCACCACGCCGCTTGTACAGAAAGATGTTTCCGGGCGCCGTGACCTGATCGAAGAACTCTTCAGGGCAGTACCAACGGGTGTCGGAGCAAAAAGTTCGCTCCGGATCTCACCTCCGGATCTCGACCGGATGATGACAAAAGGAGCGAACTGGGCGGTTGATGCAGGATATGGCGCCCGGCGCGATCTCATCCGGTGCGAGGATGGCGGGTACATGAAACAGGCTGACAGCCATGCCGTATCTGAAAAAGCCAAACTGCGGGGTATCCCACAGGGGGGAACATTAGGCTCCGGTAACCATTTCCTTGAAATGCAGGTAGTTTCCGAGATCTTCGATCCGGATGCAGCACTGGCATTCGGGCTTGAACTCGGCCAGGTCTGCTGCATGATCCACTGCGGTTCACGCGGTCTTGGCCACCAGGTCTGTACCGATCATCTCAAACTCCTCGAAAGTGCAACAAAAAAATACAAGATCACCATTCCTGACCGGCAGCTTGCCTGTGCACCCATCCAGTCCCCGGAAGGCAAGGACTATTTTGGCGCCATGGCTGCCTCAGCCAACTATGCCTGGGCGAACCGTCAGCTCATCACGCATACCACCCGACAGGTGCTTGCAAAGATGTTCCGGCTCGATTACGACGATATGCCGCTTGTTTATGATGTGGCGCACAATGTGGCAAAGATCGAAGAACATACCGTTGACGGAAAGCAGCAAAAAGTCTGCGTTCACCGCAAAGGCGCCACCCGCGCTTTTGGTCCGGGATCCGGCGAAATTCCCCGGGAACTGGTACATATCGGCCAGCCGGTCATCATTCCCGGCAGCATGGGAACCTCATCCTTTGTGCTGCGGGGAACGAAGACCGCCATGGAAAAGACCTTTGGCAGTACCTGTCACGGGGCAGGGCGCATCATGAGCCGGACGCAGGCAAAGAAGAGCCTGAGCGGAAAAGACATCACGGCAAATCTCTTAAAAGCAGGAATTATCGTGCGGGCACACAGTGAGAATGCGATCGCTGATGAAGCACCCGAAGTCTACAAATCCAGCGACGAAGTGGTAAACGTGGTGCACGAAGTGGGAATTTCCCGGCTGGTTGCCCGCCTTTCGCCATTGGGTGTGATCAAGGGATGAGTTGCCGGGCCGGGTTTGTCTGGGGAACCTCCCAGCATTTTAACCGATTTATCGAGGACTGCGGAATTACCTGCGAACTTATCACCCCCTACATGCTTGCTGCGCCATTCTACCGGGGGAGATTCAATTGCCTGATCATCCCCACGGGATTTGGAAATCAGCTCTATTCCAATCTTCTTCCGGCACTCCGGGCATCGTCACCAAGGATTGAAACGTTTGTAGAAAACGGGGGCAACCTGCTGGTCTTTGGGGCTGCAACCGAACGACCGGACGTGTACGACTGGCTTCCGTTTTCCGTCTCCTACCAGCATGACTGCCATCCCCGCCGCATCGATTGTATCTCTGCTTCAGGCACGGGTAACCTGATTGAAGATTATGATCCCTTATGTATCGAATGCGATGGCTCATTCGTGTCGCACGAGGGATCCTGTATCGGTAAGGCAGAGGATTCGGATGTGATCATTGAAAAGCAGGTTGGACGGGGGAAAATTGTAGTTACCAGTGTACACGAATATCCCTCAAAAAAATTCTTGCAGGAGTTTTGTTCTGCGGGATCTGAAACAACCTTTTAACCGGTGAAATTTTGATAGTGTAAACAATTTACTGTAAAATCGAAAACGCCCTGATCTCTAATCA
>JBAXDE010000251.1:0-3455 GCA_037141115.1 Methanomicrobiales archaeon
CCGCTGCTGTTCAGACAAGGAAGGACGTAAAAAACGACCCGGGTGTTTTACGGGTTTTCTGAAGTATCCCCGTTGTCAGAAGAATCAACGGAAGATCTGTTGTTCCATCAAAGATTTCGTAATGGCAGAAATCATATGGACGATAAAAAAATTATTTTTCATGAACAATGGTCAGGCCGGTGTTATCGACTCGGGTGCTGATCGCAATGCTCAGGCCAAGGGGTTTGAGCAGTTCTTCCATGGTTTTGCGGTCAAGTGCGGTGACCACCGCAATGGATGGGCCAACCGAACTCATGCCAACAAATTCGATCTTCTTCTCCCGCAGCTGGCTCATGTAATGATAGATCCCGTAACTGTGGTGCTCGACTTCGGCCCTCTTGGATCCCCGGAACTCGATCTCCCAGATCACATCGCCGGCTTTTTTCAAGTCATCTTTTTCAAGCGCCGGTACCAGGTCCATTAAGAAAAAATAGGCCTTGAGTTCGCGGTCCCGGTAATCGAGGGTACTGGCCTTGTTCATCAGGAGATCGAACTCCTGGGTACCGGCCGACGAGATATCGGTCGGGGGGATGATGATATGCACATGTTTTCCCTCGGCAAACGGGTGATGGTACACAAGAGCCAGTTCATCGCCCATGAGCGCCATGCCCCCATACGAGCTCACGGCCGGGCCTACGCCGGTCTCGAACCCGAATGCCACATTCCCGTCAGCAGTCTCCTCAACATAATTATGGCCGATAAGGTGGCGGAGCTGGGTGTTGGTAAGAGGGGATCCCACCGCGACATTCATGGCCGTGGCAACCGCGATCATGACCGTGCTTGTTGAGCCAAGTCCTACGTGCTTCTTCTCATGATCGGTAGCCGTGATGGCAAATCCCCCGGTATACCCGACTGCCTTTTTGAAGACTGCCACAAAGTTCTCAACAATGGGAGCGCGACTATAGTTGACCGTGTCCTCTTTTTTTGTGCATTCAGCTGATGCGGTGCAGTAACACTGGATGGCAAACCCGACGCCCCCGCCGCCCGGGTGATCCGGGGCAAATCGGTTCATATCGAGCACGGTCAGGTGGATGCGGGCCGGGGCCGTAACCGTAATTTTTCCTTTTACCGGTACCAGTTTGAACTGCTTCTTCTCAAGACCGAGCGTCTTTAGGATCGTTGTAGGAGCAAAGGATTTGAAATCGTATTCAACGAGATCCAGGTCTCCCCCACGGATTTTCATGATCGGCATGATTACAGTTCCCGTTAGGAGTGGGGCGGTAAAAATGCATCGATGTTTATTGACCGGTAAATACGGCAGAAAAAAGAGGGTCTTAAAAAAAGCTGAATGGATGAAAAAATCCCGTAGACCTAGTTTCCGGCAATAAATGCATAGGGGAAAATCCGCTGGGACGATCCGCTAACAGTGCCCTGGTGAAGAGATCTTAGAAAAAACCCGTTTGTCCGGTTAAATTATCCGTCTGCTTTGGTACCGGTCCGGGATATACCGTGATGTATTCTTGGCTCGAAGTGATATCAATAAAAAAGAACGCGGGTTTTTTTAAATCCACTTCTTTCTCCGGAAATAGGTGAGCATGACCAGCACCATGAGGATCATCAGGATAAGTACGGAATAATAGCCATATTCCCAGTCGATCTCCGGCATATTTTTAAAATTCATGCCATATAACCCGACCACGAACGTGAGTGGGATGAAGATGGTTGCAATGAGCGTGAGCACCTTCATGATCTCGTTCATCTTGTAACTCAGGCCGGAGAGATAGATGTCGATCATTCCCGAGACCATATCGCGTAAAGTCTCCAAGGTATCAATCACCTGGATAGAGTGGTCATAGACATCCCTCAGGTAAATCCGGGTCGATTCCATAATCAGTGAGGATTCGGATCGTTCAAGATTATGGATCATCTCACGCAGCGGCCAGACGGATTTCCGGAGAAATATCATATCTTTTTTAAGATGGCTGATCTTCTGGAGGGATTCCTGGGTCGGGCTGACAATGAGCTCCTCTTCAAGGTCTTCAACCTGTTCTTCGAGTTGCTCCATCACCGAAAAATAATTGTCCACTATGGCATCGATGAGTCCATAGGCCAGGTAATCCGGACCTTCCTTGCGGATCCTGCCATCTTTCCGGATTCGTTCGCGCAATGGATCAAAAATATCCCCGATATCTTCCTGGAACGAGATGAGGAAATTATTCCCAAAGACCATGCTGATGTGCTCGATCTTGATCTCTTTTTTATCAGGGAGATACATGAGCATCTTCAGGGTCATGTAGATATAATTGCCGAGGTCTTCCATCTTCGGGCGCTGTGCTGTATTGAAGATGTCTTCTAAAATGAGCGGATGGATGGTGAAACATTTACCCAGATCATCAATGAGTTTAGGATTTCCCAGGCCGTCGACATTGATCCACGTGACCGTCCCGGTATCCCGGAACGGGAAACATTCACTGATATGTTTGACCTCTTTTTCCTCAAAGTGAGCCGCATCATAGTCAAAGACCACGATCTTGACCGGCATGTCAGAAGGTTCTCCCTTCACCAGGATGGTGCCCGGCGGAAGACCAGCTCTTTTTGAGAGTGCATGACTGTGGCGTGACATGATAGGGGTTTTGTATATCTGATTGGAAGATGGGGAGATAAGAATATGGCTAAAAAAACTCGTATGAAGTCAAAGACTTCGCACCAAAGCAATGAAAATTTTGCACTCCAAATTTGATTTCCATTAGCCTGATTTATTGTCGTGAGTTTTTTAAAATTTTCATGACAAAATTATTTTGCAGTCTGCCGGTCAATGAAGATATTTTTCCCAGTCGCAGAGAGGGGAATGGCATAGGCAACGGTACAATCCTTTCCCAAAAGTCCAAGGTCGATGGCAGCCACCCCGCCGGAGTACATAATACGGTTATCGACATTATGAATTTGCGCAGTCTTGACCGCAGACCCCACGGCAATACCGAGATCCGTTATGCGTATCGCACAGTTGGGGCCAGAAAAAGGCGTGGTCTTTTTGTTCTTTCGTTGTTTGCATTCCTTTGCCATGCCTGCACAGTCAGCATAACCGCAGGCACCGCAATTGATCCCGGTGACCGTATCTCCCCGGGTACCAACCAGTACGCAGGCATCACTTGCAGCAATGTTCTTTGCATCCCGCAGGAAAAATCCGATTCCCCGCTCTTCACCCAGTTCCGAGAGCCGGGTTGCAAGCCCGGCAACTTCTTTACCACTGAGCACCCGGATGATGATGGTATCCACTCCTTTTCCTTTCGGTGCCGTTCGTGCGGCAAGCGCCATGAGACCGGCAACGGTTGTCACTGCTGTCTTTTCAAAGCTCATACAAAAACAATGGTGACTGAACAGGTTAAAAAAGGGGTGGATTCCCAAACGGTTTTTTTGCTTATTTGCGTATCCCCTCCAAAAAATAGGGCAAACCAACCTTTCGGGTTTACTGGCAA
>JBAXDE010000252.1:0-3446 GCA_037141115.1 Methanomicrobiales archaeon
TAATGGAGAACCGTTCGTCCCATCAGCAGCTCTGGGGTCAGTGTAGACAGTCACTATTTCTTTACGGTGTTCCGGGATGACCCGGTTTCCCGGGCTACTTGGCGTTTTGATTCGCAGAGTTCATGCAATTCCACTATCTTGCGTATGTCTGTCATTGTTTTCACCTCACGTCCCACCTCGCTTGATTTTGTTATTGGGTGGAACTTGTCTTCAGGTGGATCAAAATTGGATTGGCGTTTTCGCGTTTAGTGGATCAAAAACGAATTGGCGAAAACAAACACCGCTCCTCTGCGGACCTGGCACTATCACCACCGTAATGCTGCTCTCAAGGGATTATGGACTCCTCATCCCCTTCATTGCAATCACGCTTTCCCTGCTCGCTACCTGGCTGGTTCTCTATTATTCTGAATTCATCCAGCGTATCCTGGGAGAAGTAGTAACCGACATTATGGGAAAAGTGCTCGGGATGCTTCTTGCTGCCATTGCCGTAAAGATCATCGCATCGGGAGTTATCGCACTGGCAGTCATTGCCTGAACCGGGATTTAAATAAAAAACGTAGTTATCCATTTTTTTCATCTAATGAGAATCCTTATCTCAATTAGGAAAAAACAAGACTTATGCGATGGGCATTTACGTCAATACTTATTCTATTCTTAGTTTTTATTCCCCATATCAGCGCTTTTGATCTCCAGCAGGCCTATGTCCTGGTCGATCCCCAGGGGGATGCAACGATCACACTCACGTACCAGGATAATCCCGCGGAGTACCTGAGCATTAAAACATATATGGCCACGTTGCCAGTTATTGCAAACTACCAGAGATCAGTTCTGAAGAGTGAAGAAAAAACCGGCGATTTTAAGGTTCTCTGTGCCAGCCCCGGTGTTGCAAAACTCAGCCTCCCCCGGTTCGCATCGGTCAATGGCAGGGTCTATAATACGAATGTATTTGAACTGGCTTCGTACGGGACTGATTTCCAGCAGGTAATGGCGAACAATAACTATTCTGTCGATCTGAATGCTGATATCGTTATTGTCTTTCCGGATGGATACTCCGTTGAAAAAAAAGGAGTCACACGCGTAGATTCGATCTCTCACACACTTTCCGATAAAAAGACAACTCCTCCCGCACCAGAAGACAGTTGCAATGACGATAAACAACTACCTCTCTCCGGTATCATCCCCAATGAAGCAGAACCCATAATCGCCGTAGGAGCAGGGGTAGTCATGACCGGTCTCGGTCTGACAGCGTTTGGAACAGCGTTCTCTGCATGGCTGGCAAAACTGCTTGTATTTGTTCAGAATGCATTCGGGCAGATAATTCAGGGCCGGCTCTCTGAGGAAGATAAAAAGAAGCGGGCCCTCAAGGCAGCGGTGTCAAAGGAGAACGCATTCGGGTTCACCCAACGGGAACTTGGGGTGATCGCAATCGGGGCTGTGATCATCGGCCTGCTCTTCTTCTTTGCTGCACGGACACCGTTTGATCTGACAACGGTTACCATCTATATCGTAATGGGCGGTGTTGCACTTTGCGCTCACGAGATTGCACACTGGTACCTGAACCGGAAATACGAGTGCAGCACTGAAGTCCAGTTCTGGGGACTCGGCTCCATCATCATGTTCCTCACGGCCTGGCTCTTTGGAAATGTATTCGCACAACCAACTCTGACCGTGGTCCGAAGCCGCGTCCCCATGGAGAAACGGAGTCTCGGGCTCATTATGCTATCGGGCCCGGTATTTTCAATCCTGATAGCGATAGCCTGCCTGTTCCTTATCCCCCTCGGGGGAGTATTCCGTACCGCAGGCATGCTGGGATTCTCGATCAACCTTCTTGCGGGAGTATTTGAGCTTCTCCCAATAACTCCCTGTGACGGAAAAGAGGTATTCTCCTGGAACAAGTTCGTCTGGGCCCTGATATTTATCCCGCTGGTTCTCGTTTACTTCCTTGTCAATATCTGATATTGACAGGAAGTGGTTTTTTCTTTTTTTCACGTTGGCATAAATCAAAAAATATCATGCACGCAAGTCCGTTCCAATGTACAGAGAGAAATAGAGAAAATAAAATCAGGAATCTCGTTTTATGGAATATACTTCAACCATATGATCGGGATGATACCGCATCTTTGATTCCCGAAGACCGGCAACGCCGAGATCACTTTCCCGGTTGATATATACAAAATCTTTTTTGAGAATCGTCGCGGTTTCAGCATTGATTTCTTTGTAGATGCCTTCACAATCCGGCATACCTTTCTCGAAATGGACGAGCGCTGTATCATTATTGAGCGGTTCAAAAAGAGACATAGCACCAATCGTATCATGCACCCGGATAACCACACCGGACAATCCTAACTCAACAAAATGATCGATAGCAAAAAACGTTGCATCCTTCTCATGGGCAAGCATCGGATCTCCTTCACAGCCTTTCCACTCACACCACTGGATCAGGAACCGTTTCACTTCATCATGATTATCAGCCGTGATACGCTCAACCGAATAACGGCAGTTTTTCCGGAATTTATTGAGATGGTGACGTATGGTGAGATACTGTTTCCCCGGGAGAACGGCAAGGTCAGAAGCCAGGTACACATACTCGAAGTGGTTCCTGTCAGGTACCAGATTCAGACCGGGACAGATCTCCCGTATCCAGATTGCAGTATCGGGATCGATCAGAACAACCGGTTCCGCATCACTGACATCCGATGCCAGCTTGATCAGGGAACGTAAAAGTGCCGGTTCACGGGGACCTATGGGTGGTCGGAACCGGGTGATGCCATCAATCGTGCTGGCAAGAATGACATTCTTCTCGACAAAGGCATACTGGTAATGCGCGTAATGATTCCAGCAGACCATATTGGTTAAGGTATTATCGCTGTGGGTCTGGGGATAATGAGCATAGTGCTGTTGAAAAAAATCCCGGTTGCTCAAGGTAACCGGCTGGAAATCATCCTGTGTTAACATGCCCCATCACCCCGGTAGATCAGAGGAATATGTCCTTCCATTACCTTAAAACCGAGTGCCTGATAAAAAATTTGAGTCCCCGGTTCAGAAACTAAGACTATCCACGTGATACCGGACTTAATGCACTGTTCGACAAGAGCTGATACCATCTGCCTGCCAATGCCGCTCTTCCGGTAATCCGGAAGGACCACCAGATCCTGGATGTACCCGTCAGAAACTCCGTCTGAGATAACCCGTCCCATTCCGATGGCTTTACCGGTTTTTTTGTTAACGGCAACAGCAAACGAGAAACTGCCCTGGATCAGGGAGCCGAGAGCCGCTGGGTCGTATTCTTCCTTCCACCACCCACCGGTGCGGTAAAGATCAGCGATCTCATTGTTGTCCCACGAACGGACCAGCTGAACTACAATCTCATCTTCCACAGCTATCATACCTTTTACAACCCAAGTTTGCCACTAAACGGATAAAAGTGTTCTTGGTCTAATTGATTT
>JBAXDE010000253.1:0-3419 GCA_037141115.1 Methanomicrobiales archaeon
GTACCACCCCACCTTGCCCGGACCGTGACATCACATCACCGGATACTATTGCGTTTCCTTCGCGCAGAAGAATGCAATCATCCTATGGCATTGCTGGTGCAATGCACGGACGATTTAGTAAAACAAATCACGGTATAAATGTACCCTTTCATTTCCACTGGAGACCAGTGATTTATCGGGATTTTTTTTCAAATCCGGGCATATGCAGTTTACTCAGGGACATTTCCGAATTTTTCCGAATTTTTTTCTCTTAAAATTCCTGAAATAGATCTAAAAACGCCCTGTAAAAAAACAGCTTCAAACGAGAACGATCAGATTTTCACCAGATAAAGACATCCGTAGTCAGAAAAATATCACAAAATTCATGGGCCCGCTGAGATTCGAACTCAGGACCTCCGCCGTGTGAAGGCGACGTCATAGCCAACTAGACCACGAGCCCGATGCATCGACCGGGAATTGAACCCGGGCTATAAGCTTGGAAGGCTTAAGTCATACCACTAGACCATCGATGCACTGTGCTCTACAATTTTGGTGAGCGTTTGTATTAATGATTACCCTAAACATCAGCCAAATGAATAGGGAATCAGGGAAAATCGAGATCCCGGCAAAACCATAATCTCGCGTTTTTTTATTCCCGTTCCGGTTATAGCAGGATCTCTTTTCTGCTCCCTCAAAAAGCATAGCAGGTATCTTCCTATTTTAAGAGCCACGCATCCGTTTTCAGGGAGCTATTTCATCCGCTCCGGAATTACTGCAGCGCCAATTGCAATCACCGGCCCAATGACCAGTCCGGCCCAGAATACCAGTCCGAGAATCGCGATAAGCAAAAGGAAGGCCCGGTCACGCAGGGTCCTTTCTGACAGGGAACGACCCATGCGCAGTGCCCATATGCCCAGCACAACAGGGACGATGACAAAGACAAGGGTCAGGGCAACCGAAGAAGATGGCCCTGTAACCGCCATAGCCCGCACCATCTGTACCGCCGTGATTGCGGAACCCCCAAAATAACATAAACCGGCAATAGTCGCCAGCCAGCAGGAATACGTAAGTGGCGAACCCTTACGCTTCGCCCGCCTCGAGATCACGACAAAACCAAGAATCACCACAGCAAGAAATGGCGAGAGAAGCGCGAGGAACGATTGCCCCTCCCAGATATGGGTGGACAACACATTGATCGGAACAAGAACCCATTCCGACAGAGTAAACTCTTCAGCATATCCGGTTGCAATGCTGTACCGGGTATCATTTACCGGGCTGACAACCGCCAGATACCAGAGGCCGGGTGTTGTGATCTCCTTGGAGTAGGACGCAGACTCAAAAATCGCGGCCGGACTGAATGGCTCGTACTCAGCGCTCCGGGGCGGCCCTCCCTTAATAATTTCAGCACGGTATCCCTGCGGGATACTGATCTGCCGGGGCAATCCTTCTGGCACGAAGTCATTTCCCGGGCTCATGACGACCATATCCGGGATGGATGCATTGTACCCCGTGGCCATAAGCGAGACGACAAGACGTTCCCCCGGATTCATGCGCAGCTGGTACCAGGCCACCTCCCCCGCATCGTGCAGCTGCCCGTACATCACGTAGGATTTGATCGGTTTTTCGATCGCAAATGCGGCACCGATATCCGTATTTCCGCCTGTGCTGACCGGAACGTGGGCATTTACCGGAAGAGCAAAGCACAGGATGAGAATGAGCATTACGGATAACAGCCATTGCAGATTCATTGCATCAGCATCGGATATGACAACATAATAGCCTTCGCAGCCACCTTCATGAACCCTTATAAAACGAGAGGGATAGTAACGTGCAGGAGGAATCCTGTCACCGGGTCTTGAATACTAAAATTCAGAGGAATTCATTGTGCCGTGGTATTATGGGGGTGTCTTTTCTCCCCAACTCGATTTCGCTGGCCCGGTCAAAATAGGTTTTGGACTCATCACGTTTTCCCAATACCGTGAGACAATTCCCCAGATGAACCCACACTGCGACATTATTCGGGAGCAGATCTGCAACCATTTTGAAGGTCTGGATCGCAGAATCGAGATATTTATTGTTGTTATTGAGCACTCCGATCAACTCCAGCGTTTCTCCTAAGTTGAAGAGATACTCGGTATTGTCAGGTACCAGCTCCACAGCCCGAAGGTGCGATTTTAGCGCATTGGTATTATCCCCCAGTTCCCGGAAACAGATGCCGCGGTCATTCCATGCATAAGAAAGCCTTTCATCGATTGCCAGTGCCTTATCAAAGGCTGCAATAGCTCCAGTGAAATTTTTCTCCCGCACATAAAGGTTCACCCCGTCTTTATAATGAATCAGGGCCCTGCCAAGCATTTTTTTGATCAATCCTTTTACCGGTACAGTGCCGGTAACGGATACCTCGGTCGAAACTGAAGGCTTACACTCCTCAGCAGAATTCTCCCACAATGGCACATCCCCAAATGTAGTTGTAACATCCCGTACCGTGCTGACAACAGCGATAATATTCCCATGACAACCATAGATGGGATTTGCCTTTGACCAGAGAGTCCAGTAACTCCCATCCTTTTTTTGTCCGCGTGTCACAGCAATGATCATCCCTCCTGGAACACGACTTATAAGCATGTACTTCGCTTGCCGTATCTCTTCATCCGGTGCAAAAACCAGGTCTATGAGCATCTTCACCCGGGCCCCAAAGAATGGTTCTGCATAGGCAAAACCTCCCCTGCCAATCATCGAACCTGCAGGAACACCCGTGAGCTGTTCTATAGATTCGTTCCATGCCACAACATTACCATCCGGATCAATGGCAAAGCTCGGGTCCGATGAAAAATTAATCATTTCGGATATGATCCGTTTGGAGGTGTCTGGCGATTGATCGAGGTTCGTTTGAGTAGCAGCACGTTTGGTAATGGTGATAAGTTCGCGGAACTGTGCCTGCAGGTTCTCCCCTTTTTTGAGGAAAAAAATTGCACCATTATTCACCGTTTCGATTGCCCGGTCCTCAAGTCCAAGAGCAGTGAAAAGGATCACGGGTTTGGTATCACCTTTCGAGCGAATGATTTTGAGAAATTCAAAGCCGTTTATGCCTTGCAGATCGTAATCGACAATGACGGCATCGAATGATTTATCCTTGAGTTTTTTTAGCCCATCGTTTGCAGACCGCGCAGTCTCGACAGAAATATCAGGTATCATTTCGGAAATGATCGTGATCATATCCAGAATAGACGGGTCATTATCTATGAGGAGCACTGATAGCACGGAGATACCAACCTATAGTATCTGTTTTTGAATGCCAGAGGATATTAAATACATCTTTTATCCTACATTGAAAAAAGGACAATTGCGACAGAAATCCCGATAAAAAGAACGGACAATGTAATAAAAAAAAGGTAGTGTAAAGATTCAACTGTAAATTCGACAACCCTGACTCTAATCGA
>JBAXDE010000254.1:0-3395 GCA_037141115.1 Methanomicrobiales archaeon
TCACTAAAAAAGCGATGGGTTTTTATGCAAAAATCCTAATTGGATGGCCTCGATAGGATTAAATAGTTCCCGAAGTATCATATATCCTAATCCCAGTACGGGGAACGCAATGACCGATGACAAACGAAAGGCACATCTCTTAAAACTCTTCAGCTCCATGTCGGGCAAGACCAAGATAGTCGAGCCGATGAAAAATATCCATGGTACTTTGAGAGACAGCGACGCGATCGAACGAGAGGTCGCCCTCGTTATGAGAGAGATCACGGAACAGGGAATCTTCAAGACCTCATTAAAGCCGATTCAGCTTGCCAAACTTGTCACGTTATTCTACGCTGGCAAGAATGACACTGAGATCGCCAGGGAACTGGGTGATGAGAAGCTGTCAAAGACCGTGGCCCGGGCAAGGGTTCGGTTAAAGCTCTTCCGCGAGCTTGACTTCAAGATGCCCTTTGATAAAGTAAAGATGGAAGAACTTATCACGTCCGGCAAGACCATGAAGGAGGTTTCCGAGGACCTTGGAGTCAGCCCTTCAACGCTTCGCGAATACCGCCATGTGATCGAGGAACAGGAAGACCCGACTATTGATCCGTACATCAACCGTATCCGCGACGTTATGGAAGACCGCGATCTCACCGAACAGATGACCCGGAGGGTTACTGCGGACAGTCTTGGGGACTCCATCGATATCACAGAAGCTGAACTGATAGATGTAACGTAAAGGGTTTTGCCCTTTACTCTGCATCAGACCTTTTTTTTAGCCACGGTGCATTCTTTTGCAATTCTGCCATATCCAAAGGGCAAATTTCTTCCGATAGGGAGCAGATCTGCATATATGCAACTTACGTGGCTCGGACATTCGTGCGTACTGCTTACCGGATCAAAAAAAGTGCTCATCGATCCCTTCATTGAAGGCGGCAGTGTGCTGGGAACCGATCCGGACATTGTCGCAGTCACCCATGGCCATGCAGATCACCTGGGAGAGACCGTTGCCCTGAACCGGAAGACTGTGGCAATAACTGAAATTGCAAAGTATCTCAAAACAAAGGATGTGCCTGTCGAAAGCATGAATCTCGGAGGCACGATCATTGTTGACGGGGTCTCTTTTACCATGACTCCCGCACTGCACTCAAGTGCCATTGAAGAGGCAGGGCCGGGTTTTTCTACCGGGGCCCCCGCGGGATTTGTCATCGGCATGGATGGGGTGAACGTTTACCATGCGGGGGACACAGCGCTCTTCTCAGATATGAAACTCATCGGAGAACTCTATCACCCGGATATTGCGCTGCTCCCGATAGGCGGACGCTTTACCATGGGTACAGCAGAAGCGATGATGGCGGCAAATTTCATTGGAGCAAAGACCGTCATCCCTATCCATTACAATACCTGGGACAAGATCGCAGCCGATCCCCTGCCCTTCAAAAGGGCGATCGAGCGGACAACCGATATCAAAGTCCGGGTATTAATGCCGGGCGAGAGCATGCAGACCGGCTCCTGACCTTCCCCTCAACTACGATATACGACAAGAGGCGGTGAGAAATAGAGAGATCCCAAAAATATTATCTCCCCAAAAAGTCTTCCATTGCATTACCCCGTCAAACGGTCCGAAGGGTAGGTAAAAAAATACTGAGTGGACGGACTTAAAAGACAATCGATGAGATGACGATCGTTGTCAGTATCTGCAATAATGGTAAACATACGTGGGAGTAGGGGCAGTAGTAGCGCGGGTCGATGCCGGAATCCTTGCACCCCAGTCCATTGTAAGTAAGAGCTTTTGCCTCACTTTTTTTTAGAGGGCATGCCTTTTTCTGTTGTCCATATACCCGTCCCCCCTGCCGGTAATTGGACGCTGGAAAGTGTCTACCGGGTAAATCGGGAATACTCTCAACCAAAAGACTAAAAGAGGGCCCGAACATATCCGGCTGTATATGCTGACTCATGAATCCACTACCAGATCCTGCATAATTGCCTTTGCATGCATCCTGCTCCTCACCGGTGTCGCATCCGTACAAGGCATACAGGCATCTGTGGGGGAAATCATCCCGCTCTCGGGTTATTCTTACGGCAGTCAGACAGTCTATCTCTTCTTAACCGGACCAAATCTTCCGGTTAATGGGGTTGCGCTGAATGATATCACAAAACATGCCGATGATGGGGGATTTACCCGGGTGCAGGTTGATGGCGATGATCACTGGAGCTACAAGTGGGGTACTGCAAACCTCGGGGGGCGGCTCGATGAGGGGACCTACACCATCTGGGTAGTAAACGGTCCCAATGACCGGTCCCGTTTAAGTCAGGCGGAGTACAGTACCATCTCAGTAACTCTGGGTAAACCTTCGATCTCTGTCGATACACCGGTATTACCCGGTTCAATGGAACTGTCCTCAGTTCCCGATGGGGCATCAGTCATGATAGAAGAAAAATACCGGGGTAAGACACCCCTGACGATTTCAGATCTCTCTCCGGGCACTTACGCAGTCACCTTCTCGCAGTTCGGGTACCAGAAATTTATTGCACAGGTCCCCATCGAAGCCGGGAAGTTTTCTGAAGTGACCGCAACGCTGTGGCCGGATTCGGGATCACTTATGATCAACTCTGTTCCATCCGGGGCGAACGTGCTGGTAGATGGCACGATTCCCGGTACCACACCGTTAACTACCGGAAATCTCACTATGGGAAATCATACCGTTGCAGTTTCATTGGCTGGCTACACATCCCTGGAACAGACCGTAACGGTTATACCCGGCCAGACCACGCCGGTCAACATCACACTCTCACCAACCCCCACCCCACAAACAACAGCAACAACCCCTGCCGCAGCATCTTCCGCAGCCTTTCTGATAGCGGGATCTGTCGCGATCATGCTCCTCGTACAGTATATGCGCAGACAATAACTGGGAAAACCGATCAGCCGGCATAAAAGGAATCTAAACCGGTAATCAATCGAACGCAGGGTAATATATATCGATGAATGGGCAACGGGAAAGGGAGAATCTGCATGAGTGCGAATGTCTTTGATATCCTGATGGCAATTGGACTTGGGGCAATAGCCGGAACAGCAATTGGCCTCTTCATCGGGTTTGTGGCAAAACAACAGAAGAGTGAATGGTCCTGCATGACCCGCAAAGAAAAAACCATCAATCTCGGACTCGTGCTCTTTTTTTCTGCGATATGCATTGCGGGACTGGCATGGTATATGGTTTCCGGATCTCCAACCACAGTTTGAGTGAGAACAGCCTCAGCCCGGCCATATTCATGAGGTTATCGGGTTAACGTAAAAGGCCGTTTGTCACGGTTGAGAGAAAATACGGTCAGGTTATTATATCGGCAATATTACCTGCAGATTTGGTATCCCCTCCAAAAAATAGGGCAAACCAACCTTTCGGGTTTACTGGCAA
>JBAXDE010000255.1:0-3358 GCA_037141115.1 Methanomicrobiales archaeon
CTTGGTTAGATCCTGCTATAAAAAAAAGAGCGGCTATGTCTTTGCCAAAAAAGCGGAGGATATCGCCCGCGAGTACGGCATCAGTAAGATCGCCCGGCTTGCCAGCAATGAGAATCCCGAACCGATCTCCCCCGCCGCATTAGCTGCAGCTGAAGAGGCATTGCGGACCGTGAACCGGTATCCCGATGAGCGGGTCAATGTTCTCATGAATGCCCTGCGGGCCTATTATGGCGATTATCATTTTGTCACGGGCGTAGGTATGGACGGTGTGATCGAAACGATCATCCGCACCCTCGTCGAGCCTGGCGAGACGGTCGCCATCTCCACCCCCACGTTCTCGTTCTATGCACTCGCGGCCATGGGCCAGGGTGCAAATGTCATCACGATCCCCCGGGAAGCAGACTTCTCGGTAGATTGCGGAAAACTGATCGAGGCGGCCAAAGAGGCAAAGATCACCGTTCTCTGTTCTCCCAATAACCCTACCGGGAATGCAACCTCCGTTGAAGCGGTGGCCGAGATCCTTGAAGGAATCGAAGGCCTCCTCTTCTTAGACAATGCCTATGTCGAGTTCTCGGGTATCGACTATCGTCCCCTCATGAAGAAGCACGAGAACCTTGTCCTGGGCCGGACATTATCCAAGGTCTACTCCCTTGCGGGTCTCCGGATCGGGTATGCTTTCACCCCGCGATGGCTCCCTCCCTGGTACTCCCGGGCCGGCACGCCGTTTACGGTGAATTCCGTTTCGGCAGCAGCAGCTGCTGCAGCATTGCCAGAAAAGGACCGGGCAGAGCGCTATATCGCCCAGGTAAAACAATGGCGCACCCGGTTTGCTGATGAAGTGAAGTACCCGGCCCTTCCCTCGGATGCGAACTTTGTCATGTTCGATGTCGCTCCGCACAAAGGTGATGCCATGGTCGAAAGTCTTGCCCGCAAAGGCATTGTGGTCCGCTCGTGCAGGAGTTTTGCCGGGCTTTCCGATCACTATATTCGCGTAAGCGTTGGCGAGGACTGGGAGAACGAGCTGTTCGTACAGGAGATCAACAAATTATGATGTGTGGCATCACCGGCACCCCGGGCACCGGCAAATCGCTCATCGGCGATGAGCTCACCCGCAGGGGGCATACGGTTGTCCACCTCACCGATACCATACGCCCCTATATTATTGGCGATGACGAGCAGCGCGACGCCGAGATCTTCGATGACGAGCGCTGGGCTGCCGAGTTTGTTCCGGTTGACGGGTTTGTGGAAGGGCACTTTGCCCACCTGCTCGCCTGCGATCGCATGATTGTGCTCCGGTGCCGCCCGGATGAACTCAAAAAACGCCTGGGACTGCGCAAATACGCTGCCACCAAGATCCAGGAGAATGCGGATGCCGAAGCTCTTGATGACTGTCTTATTGAGACGGTGGACCTGCATGATGCCGGAACTATTTTCGAACTGGATACCACGGATCGCGACCCGGTGTACTGTGCGGATCAGATCGAAGGCTTTGTTGCAGGAACGATCCCTGCACAGTTTGGCAGTCTCGACTGGTCCGGCTTTTTAGAGGTGCATTAAGATGACGCTCGACCCGTACCGCTCCCATGTGAAAGTCTATTTCGATCCGCTGGTTGCCATTGCGATCCGGTGCCGGCTGACGCCGAACTTCTTTACGATCGCTGCCCTGTTCGCCTCTGCTGCAGCGGGGATTCTCTTTTACCTGCGCCTCGAACTCTGGGGGGTGTTAGCCGTTGCCCTCAATGCGTTCTGTGACTCGATGGACGGTGCGGTTGCCCGCGAGATGAAGTGCCAGAGCAAACGCGGGGACTTTCTCGATCATGCAGTCGACCGGTATGCCGATATCTTCATCATCACCGGTATCTTTGCCGGGGGCATGGTGCCGTGGCAGATCGGCGTGCTGGCACTGACGGGTGTGCTGATGTCATCCTATCTTGGCACCCAGGCGCAGGCGGTTGGTGTCGGGCGCGTCTATGGCGGTATTTTAGGCCGGGCGGACCGGCTGGTCCTGATCATGGTTGTCGGTATCATTGAGCTCATTGCCCCGATGAGTTTCTACGGGCTTGCCTGGTTCGGCTGGCTCCTGTTGCTCTTTGGTATCTTTGGCCATATCACCGCATTCCAGCGGTTTGCGTACGTATGGGCAAAGGTAGAGTAAGATTTCTCTCTCATTTTTTCTCATCGGAAAGGGCCGGGGTAAATCTTCCTGATTCCCTTTTATATCAGCGCTCTTCTTTTTTTCCGGGAAAATGTTCATAATCTCCGTTTGGTTTATCAGGTATCCGAAAGGATTTTTTATTATGGATAAGAACACGCTCGTCATCCTGATTCTCTGTATTGCAGCAGTCTTTCTTGCCGGTTGTACCCAGCCAACTCCTCAGGCTGTAGCAGAAGTGACTACTCCCACTCCTTTACCGGTCGTGACGACGTTTCCCGTTGATGCGCAGACATGCACAACTGATGCAGACTGCGTTCCGGCAGAGTGCTGTCATCCTGACTCATGCGTCAGTAAGGCCGCTAAACCCGTATGCAATGATATTATGTGTTCCATGAACTGCGACGGCCCGCTGGATTGCGGTGCTGGCAGCTGCGGGTGCACGAACGGGAGATGTTCGGTTGTACAGGCCTTTCCCACGACCCCATCAGTTGTAACAAAAACTTCGGTGACTTTGACCGCAAGTCCCCAACGGTACTCGCCAATCATGTCTTCTACTCCCGGAATAGCAATTACCGTGGATGCCAATGGATTTGATGCTGCCCGGTCCCGGTTTGCATGGAACGCTACGTACGGGAATTTTTTTACTTGGGGTGCGGTAAATTACACGGTAAATGAGGTAGGAAACCCGGTCACCAATCGTGGTGAAAAACTCTACTGGTCGTTTACCGAAAAACCGGTATCTACCCTTGAGCCAGTGGTAATTACTGTGACTGCAACTGATGCTGCTACAGGCCGGATGCAGGGAAGCACGAATGTGGTCCTGCTCTGGGATGGGGATAATACGGTTCGGCTGAAGGATACAAAGTAGGGTATCTGTTTCCTTTCCTTTTTTTGCCCGTAAGGTGGTTATCCTAAAGTGTCAATGAGTTCTGTTGGAAGAGAAGGTCCGGGTTTTTTTTCGTGGGTGATGACCGGAAAAATCATTTGTTTTTGCGAGGACCTAAAAAAAATAGGATTGTTTTGTGTTCAAACAATATTCTCAAACTGCGCTCCTGCGGTTTTTCTTAAAAAAATCGCGTTTTTGAATGATTTTCTATCGAAACGCGCAGGGTGAGTAATAATGTATGAAACGCTATTCTTTTGGAATGAAAAGGTATCCCCTCCAAAAAATAGGGCAAACCAACCTTTCGGGTTTACTGGCAA
>JBAXDE010000256.1:0-3305 GCA_037141115.1 Methanomicrobiales archaeon
GCTTTTGCAAAGTTGATCGTTGTGCGGGTCTGTCCGCGGGCAAAGGTCCAGGTATCCTTGATACCGGCGAGTTGCAGCACTTTCTTGCTGATATCACCGGTTACAAGCCCGATACCCTGTGGGGCGGGCTTTAAGGTAACCTGAACACTGCCGGCAGTTCCCTGAACCTGCATGGGGAGTGAGTGATTGACTTCGCAGCCACATTCCCAGCTGCCGCATCCGCGGTGAACTTTTACCAGGTTCATTTTTGCCTTGACTATTGCCTTCTTGATCGCATTGCCGACCTGAACATCCTTGCCCTGGCCAAATCCAATGTAACCGTTGCGGTTGCCAACAATGACAACTGCACGGAACTGTACACGGCGACCCGAATCGGTCATACGCTGTGTCATGGCAATATCCAGAACCTCATCTTCCAGATCCGGAAGGAACGCATCGACTATTTCGGGTTCCTTGATAGGTCTGCCGCTTTCGAGAACCTGATCAATACTCTTGATCTCTCCCGAGGCGACGAGCTTACCAAGGCCGGTGACCGGGTGCCATTCCTGTTTTTCATATGCCATTTAGACCAGCTCCTTCTTGATGGCGACTGCAGCCAGTTCGACCATCTTTACGATATCTCCAGCATTTTTATTATATGCCGCGATATGCGCACCCTTGACCCGCTCATCGGAGGGGAGGATCTCTTCACCATGAGGGATCTCAAGACCTGCTTCGACAGCGCCTTTCAGTGCTGCAAAGACCCGGGCGCCTTTTGTTGCCCGGCTCAGTCCAATGTCCAGGATTGCCCGTTCATGGTTTGCTTTCTTTGCTTTAACGGCAAAGAGCATGCCAGTCAGATATGCTGCCGGCGTGCTGGAAGTCGATCCCTTATATCCGTACTGTTCCAGCTCGGCAGAGTTTGCTGCTACGAGTGTGCGATCACCAGTCATCTCTGCAGTGACGAGCTGGATGATAACGTGCCGGTTTGTCCTGCGCACGACCATCCTTGGCGCGTCTGCTACGACGAGTGCGGTCCGCTTATAGTAATCGGTTCTGCCTTCCCTTCGTCTCCTGAAGGGGACAAAATACCGTGCTCCTGTTGCCATGTTACTTCATCCTCCCTGCGAGGATCTCCAACTGCGCCTTCATGTGCGCGACACTCCTGAACTGACCGCCTGCTGCTTTCCTGTACATAAGGCGGTACATGTGCCGGTCAATGGTTCCGGCATCACGGAGTGCAACGAGCACCTTGCGGATTGCACGGATCTTCTGGATCCATGCGGTCTTGCTCGGGTTGCGGGCACCTGCTGCCCCTTTCCTCTTTCCGGGACCTTTGCAGTGCCCATACGACCGCTTTGCGATTCGTGCCCGGGCTCTGCCACGGCTCACACCTTTCTTCTGGCGTGCCTTGATCGCACCATCACTGGCAAGCCCACGCAGATCCTCGCGTGAGATTGCGTTCTCGATATCCGAGATACGGGCCGGGTCAAACCAGATGCGGTTGACACCGCACTTCAGTATGGCGGCAGCGATGCGTTTCTGGCTGAAGACATCACTCATTCTTCTTCACCTCTGAACCTGTCTTCTTTGTTGCCTTTGGTTTTGAGGCTGCACTCAGTTTTGCTGCAGGCTCAGGTGATTTTTCTGCCTTGGGCTTTGCAGGTTTGCTGGCTGCCTTAACTTCCGGGGATTTCTCTGCCTTTGGCTTCGAAGATTTCACCTGAGCTTTTTTCGCTTCAGGTGCTGCATCGGTGGCTTTCTTTGCAGATGCTTCTGCCTTTACCGGCTTCTTTGTCTCCTTCTTCGGAGTTACAGATTTCTTTGCGGGAATCGCATTTTCCTTGTCCGATACACTCTTCACAGTTCTTGCGTTGAGCACTTTGAGACCTGCTGCGATTGCCGCTGCCTGGAGACCAACGCGCTTACGGTCGCCGACAGTACCGGAAATACGGACTGCCTGCGTCTTGGGATCGATTCCCACGAGTTCAGTTTCGGTTGCAACCAGCACTTCGAAAAATCCGCTGGGGTGCATGCCGCGCACCGCAATCGGGCTTCCGTAGCCGGGTTTGGGAAGAGCTCCTTTAGCCTTCTTCTGCTCCCTCTGCTTGTTGTGCTGCCCTTTGGGCTTTCTCCAGGAATCGGAGAGTTGTCGTTTTTTACCGTATCCATCGCGCTTGAAGGCGGCACCCTTCGCTACTCGCACACGGATCAGTCGCTTTATTTCTGTAGTCATAGCTCCTCAACCCCTCTGTACGATATAGATGCCATCCTGGAAGACACGGGGGTCACGGTCGCGAATGTGGGTTGCATGCTCGATGTTTGCTGCCGAGTTCCCGACCAGTTCGCGGTCGATTCCGGTAAGCACAACCTCATCATTTTCGATTTTCGCCTTAACACCCGCTTCGATTCGTGCGGACCGTGCCTTCTTCTCTCCAAGGAAATTGGCTATCTCAAGCCGGTTTCCCTGGAGTTTGAGCTGGATCGGGAAGTGGCTGTAGACTACCTTCATGTGGTACTCGAACCCTTCACTGACGCCGCGGCACATATTTTTGGTATGTGCTTCGAGCGTTCCAACCATTGCATTGATCTCTTTGCGCTTGGATTCTGTGGAAAAGGTGACTTCGTTTCCTTCACAGGTTATTACGACCTGCGGGAACCGCATGTTGCGGGAGAGCTGACCTTTTGGGCCAGTAATACGAAGAAGCGAGCCTTCGAGCTGGGCTTTGACACCTTCGGGGATAGTTACTTTTCTGATTGCCGACATCTTTGCCACCCTCTAGTAAACATACCCGAGCAGTTCTCCACAAATGCTCGCTTTCTTCGCCTGTTCGTGCGACATCACGCCTTGAGAGGTTGAAAGCATAATGAGCCCGAAATTCTTTCCAGGCAGGTACTGCTTCTCCCAGTATTCCATTTCATCCAGCTGTACTGAAAACCGCGGCGTTATTGCCCCGCAGCGGTTTATTTTGCCCGTGAGGTGGACCTTGAGCTGCCCGCCTCTGCCGTCATCGATAAACTCGAAACTGCCAATATATCCGGCGTCCTGCATAATGCGGAGCATCGCGCCAAGGAGTTTACTCGCGGGTTCGATGATGCACACGGACTTACCGGTATCACCGGCGTTTTTCAGGGCACACATTCCGTCTGCTAAAGTATTTGATCGTGTCATTGTGCATTCACCTTCAGCTCATCTTCTTAAAGCCAATCTTCGAGGCCCATTCGCGGAAGCACTGCCTGCAGAACATAATATGGTATCTGCGTACGAGACCCTGTTTGCGCCCGCACATCTTGCATTCGTTCGCACCGCGACCGTAGATCTTCTT
>JBAXDE010000257.1:0-3288 GCA_037141115.1 Methanomicrobiales archaeon
CGCATAAACTCCCGGTCATTGCCGGGGAAGATCTGGTCAAGTACCTTGCGAAGCACGGATTCGAGATCAAGCGGCAGTCCGCGAGCCATGTTGTCGTGCAAAAAGAATGGCGGGTCTTTTCGGTTCCGCTTCACCGGGAACTAAAGAAAGGGACCTTGATCGGGATCCTCAAGCAGGCCGGGATCGATGTCGAGGATTTCAAACGGGGATTCAAGTAAGAAAGGAATTCTGGTTATTCTTATTTTCAAGGGACCGATCAACCATACGCATGTGTCCCAACCCGTCCGTATTAACTAATACTCAGTGCACCCGGTTCCGGCAATTGACGACGGGGCCAGTACCGTTCAGGTTCCGGGTCCGTTAAATCAGTACCAGCCCGGCCCCGCCCCACCGCATGCGGCCGATATGAGATCGGGCGAGCCCCAACAAAATCCGGCCGGACCGGTCCAGCGCATTCATTCATGCGATCAGAAAATTTCCCGGGCCCCAAACGCGGACCGCACCGGAATTTTCCCGGTAGATACGGACGAGCCGTAACATTTTGTCCGCTCCAAAAGTCTCCGGCAAAAAATTTTACGGGCCGGGGGATTGATCGCGCCGTAATTTTTTCCGGACGGAACCTGCACGAGCCAAAAAAAAAATTGGAAGGGCCAGAGTCGCAGCAAAAATATTTTTTGCGGAGCTACGTTTCGTTCCCCATCCCATCCGGGTCCCGGGCTTCGACCGGTTAACTCCTTACGAAAGCAACCCGTTTAAAAAAACGGATATTTCTCCAACGTAAAAATACCCCTCTCCTAAGTAAGATCGATCGCGAAAACAGGGGGTTTCTTTCATTCCCCACCCACCAGTAGCGGTTTTGAGGCGATCAGCCAAAAAAACACCTATGGCGACCCAGTTTTTCCGGGCCCGATTTATGCGGATTTTCGTCGAACCGAAGCCAAAATGGACGTTTTAGAAAATAATACTGTCTTTTTTTACCATAACATGACATCCCATGAGGTCCGGCAGGAACCAATGGGGTAACTCTCCGACGGAGAATGATCATTACTGGGATGTAAGTACGGGAGTACTCCCGAGCCCTGGGAAGATCAAATATCAGGCACCCTGACCTGATGATTCTCCGACGGAGAAATCTCGTAAAACCCCCCCTCGCAACAAACACACATGAAGGCCCTTCTTTTCGTTTCTGCCTGCTCCAGCACAAAAAACCGACGATCTGCCAGCCAAACAGCACTAATGAGGCAATTTTTCAGGCACGCAAAATTCCCCGTTTCGCCTGAAAACGATGTAAATAAGAGATTGCGAAAACCTGGATCTATAAATCGCATTTTTGTGCAATACAAACACCCCATTTTTGCAAAAGTATAGCTTCGATCCCGAACCGCTCCGACGGAGAGATAGTTTTTTTGGAATTATCAGATCTCATCTCCCGGATACCCTCCAAACACACACCTCCTAAGGTAAAATCAACGTCGGATTCCGACGTTAAAACAAACACCGGGCACCGGACAATTCCCCCTCCAGTACGCAAATATTAACATAAATGTTAACATTAATGTATCTAAGGGGGAATTCCGGGAAATGACCATTGAGATCCTGAAGTCCATGGCAAAGGAGAACCAGGTCTTCTCGTTTGACCAGCTCTACCAGAAGACGCACATCAGTAAAGGGATGCTCAGGGTCATCCTCTTCCGGATGGAAGAGAAAGGGTTCATCGAGCGGATTGACAAGGGCAAGTACCTAATCATCCCGCTCGGGAGCGAGAAAGGAAAATATACGCTCCACGAATTCGTCATCGCGTCGTATCTTGTCGACCCGTACGCGATCTCCTACTGGAGTGCCCTCCACCACTACGGGCTCACTGAACAGATCCCGACCACCGTCTTTGTCCAGACACCTGCACGCAAGAGTAAAAGCACCATGGAAATTTTCGGGGTGAACTACCAGATCGTGCGGGTGAAGGAGGACAAATTCTTCGGAATCCGGAAAGAATGGATCGAGGAAACTTCAGTCAGTATCACCGACAAGGAAAAAACGATCATCGACTGCCTCGACAAGCCCCAGTACGCCGGGGGCATCATCGAAGTCGCAAAAGCGCTCAAAAGCAGTTCGCTGAATCATGACCGGCTCACGGAATACGCGATAAGACTCGACAACTTCGCCGTAATCAGGAGACTCGGGTACCTGTGCGAGAGGATGGACGTACCGATCAATCTCCCTCCGCCACGTTCGAAAAAATACCTGCTGTTGGATCCCACCCTGCCGGCAGAAGGAAAGAACGATCCAACATGGCGGCTCGTGATCAACCACGATGCTATTCTGCCGGAGTCGCTTGAATGATCCCTGCCCTTGAGATCAAGGAACGCGCCCGCGAGTCCGGTGTGCCCACCTCCACCATTGAGCGGGACTATGCACAGAACTGGCTCCTGTCGGCTCTTCGCCCGATCAACATGGCATTCAAGGGAGGGACCGGCATCCGGAAAGTCTTCATCGAAAATTACCGGTTCTCCGATGACCTCGATTTTACTCTCCTTGAACCGATCGATGCCGATGCTTTGCAGGCAGCGGTGAGCGATGCAGTTGCCCGGGTCCGTGAGGAGAGCGGCATCCTGTTCGAAGACGACTTCGGCTTCCGGGTAACCAAAACCGGTTTTAAGGCAACGACCCGGTTCCGGATCCTGAACCGGGGTTCGGCATCCCCGGTGAAGATTGACCTGGACCTGACCAGCCCGGACCAGGAGGAGATCCTTCTTCCGGTCAGCGAACGCCCGGTCTTCCACCCGTATTCAGACGGGCTCTCCGTATCCGTGACCTCGTATGCGCTCGAAGAGATCATGGCAGAGAAGATACGATCGCTCTTCCAGCGGAGCCGTTCACGCGATCTCTATGATCTCGTGCAACTGGCGGACCAGGTGAACCGTTCCGATGTGAAATCCATTCTCCGCCGGAAATGCGATTCCAAAGGTGTTGTCGTTGATATGGCTGTGCTCGCAGGAAAGCGGGAGCACTTCAAAGCGCTGTGGCAGGTTTCTTTGGGCTACCAGATGAGCGGGGTCCCGGATTTCGACGAGTCATTTGAGAAAATGCTGGTGGAGGTTGAGGGATATTCGAAGATCTAATCCATTTCCGCCGGTATTTTTCTTATGAGTTACCATCGCGGCATGATCGCGGCATAACGAGAGTAACAGGTCATCGACACTTGTGAAAAGGATTGAGTCTTTTTTTAAAAACGGAGTATCCCCTCCAAAAAATAGGGCAAACCAACCTTTCGGGTTTACTGGCAAATCA
>JBAXDE010000258.1:0-3213 GCA_037141115.1 Methanomicrobiales archaeon
ACATTGTAGCTCCCACGGCCTGCAGGATGCGTGAGCCTATCAGGAAATAAATATCCGGCGCGATCCCGCAGAGGAACGAACCGATGCCAAAGATCACAAGGCCGGTTATGAGGAGCGGATGGAACCCGTACCGGTCACCCAGTTTTCCCATGATCAAGATAAGAGTGGAGATGGTGAGCATGTACGCTAAGATGACCAGTGAGCCCATCCCGACCGAGACCCCAAATGATTTGATGATGGCCGGGTTTGCAATGTTCACGATACTCATATCCAGTGCCCCAAGCAGTGATGCAAGGGAAACGGATACAAGGGATGAGACGCTGGCCGGTAACGGTATGGGGGTCCGCAATACGTAACAATCGGGGGATGGCTGGTATCATAATCTGTACAGATACCGGTTTTTTCCGGGTTAATATAATTATCAGATTTGATACGGGCAATAAATCTCTTGTTTTTTTGGGGGTCGAACATCCTTTTTTTTAAAAGAAAAACTACAACAGTAATACATTTTGGAGAATTTCTAAAATAGATTTCTATACTTATAAATACCTATCAATAACTATAGCAACAAAAAATACTATTGGAAAAATTGCCGCCTTTTAAACAAATACAGTAGGTTATGGTTTTTTTATGAAATCCCCGTTTTCAGCCTCGCTTGTCACAGGTCTTGTCCTTGTGGCAATTCTCTGTACTCTTTGCCTGCCCGCTGCAGCCTCTGATCAGACTGCCATGCCAAACAGCACCTCCATCGCACCCGCGAACAACGGCCCGGCCGACCCGACAGAGGTGGAAGCCTTCCTCGACCAGGTCATGCCCGCAAACCTTGCCCGGTACAATGTCCCGGGGGCAACTGTTGCGGTTGTCAAAGATGGCAGGCTTGTCGTTGCCAAGGGATACGGGTATAGTGACCTCGCGAACAAGACACCGGTCGATGCGGCCACATCTTCATTCCGCATCGGTTCGGTCTCGAAACTCTTCACCTGGACTGCCGTGATGCAACAGGTGGAGGCAGGCAACATTGACCTCGACGCAGATGTCAATATGTACCTCAAGGACATGAAAATCCCGGATACCTATACCGGACACCCGGTAACCATGCGCCACCTGATGACGCACACGGCGGGATTCGAAGATCAGAACCGGCACGGGGTGGCAGAGGATGTGGCAGATACCATACCCTTCCGTATATACTGCGCCGGGAATATCCCCGCACGGGTTAATCCGCCGGGAAAAGTTTCTTCGTACTCCAATTACGGTACCACCCTTGCAGCGGTGGTGGTCGAAGATGTGACCGGCACACCATTCAATGAGTACGTGCAGTCACACATATTTTCGCCGCTCTCGATGAACCGGACCAGCTTTAAAGAAGACCTCCCGCCGGAGCTTGCATCCAGTCTTACAAAGGGGTACGTGTATACCAATAGCGAGAACCTGCCCATCCACGATTATGTCTTCAATATCGCCCCGGCTGGGAGCATCAGTTCCACAAGCCCCGACATGACAAAATTCATGATTGCGCATCTCCAGAACGGAACCTATGGGAATGCAACAATCCTTTCTGCCGGTACTACAAGCCAGATGCATGCCCGGGCGTTTGCAAATGACCCTAATTCGGCAGGGATGTGCCTTGGATTTTATGAGATGCAGTACAATGGCCTGCGGGCAATCGGGCATGGAGGGGACACAAACACCTTCCATACCCTGCTTGTCCTCCTGCCGGAGAAGAATGCCGGGTTCTTTGTCTCCTACAACAGCCCCTCGGGATCTTCAGCACGGAGCGAGTTCTTCACGGAATTCATGGACCACTATTACCCCCAGGAGCAAAAGATCGTTCCAAAGCCCGATCCATCAGCATCCGCCGGGTTACAGAAATACGCCGGCACCTATGAAGTGAATCGCCATAACTTTGCCCGGTTCGAGAAATACCGATCCCCGTCTTCCCAGCTAAAGATCACGGTAACACCGAATGGCACTCTGCAGACGGTGAGCGGAAGCGAGCCGACTGATTATATCGAAGTCAGCCAGGGTGTTTTCTCCAGGCTCGACGGGACTCGTTCAGCCGGGACAGGCAATCTCATATTTCATTCCTCAGCGGATGGCTCGGTTGATTTCCTCAGTATCGAGAACCAGCCGTTCTTTGTCTTTGACCGGGTCCCGTGGTATGCGACCACTGGCTTTGTGGAAAATGTCAGGACCGCTGCCGGTATCCTGATTGCAACGGCCCTCTTATGGCCGCTACTCATTGTATTCCGTCGCACGCATGCGATCCCTGAACCGGCAGTACCGAAATACGCACGGGTTGCACGGTGTACCGCCGGCATCGCAGCACTGGTCCTCCTGGCATTTGTCGTTGTCCTCTTGCCAATGGTCGTTTCAGACACGGCCCTGACGAACTCCTACTTGTTTGATCAGGAAGTTCCCCCTATCCTCACTGCCTTACTCACGCTGCCGGTCATTGCAGCGGGTCTTACGCTTGTGACCGTTGTCTTTGCCATCCTTGCGTGGAAAGCACAGTACTGGACGCTCCCGCACCGGGTGCATTACACGATCATAGCCATCGCACTCCTCGCGATGCTGTGGTGGGTGAACTTCAACAATCTCTGGGTCTGGTGTTTGTAAGGAGACTCTTTTTTTTAGTGTCCGTTCAGCCCGACCGGTGAGGTGTTGATGGATAAAATGGAGAGTCATTCATTGCACCGAAGAGCGCAGCTAAACGGGTTGAGCATTCTTTTTCAGGGTTGAGATATATCCCCTGATACGGCAGAACCAGTTTGCACCATCCTCGCTTCTGAAAGTCCCAGAAATCTTCTGTTGAACTTTCGCCATCCTGATATCCCGTTCGGCCTGATTGTTATCAAATGGGATAGTGGGATCATACATAAACGCCAGAATTTCCGTTCGGTGGTTATGACAGCGATCAAGAAGATTTTGTTATTATCCACAGATCATTTTTTTTTATTTTCATAACCTCGTCCTGAATGTCTGACTAATCTGAAGCTAATGTTTTTTTTCTCCGGTCTGGTGAAACGTACCCGGCTGACTCTGGCCTATATGATGAGCATTCATTGATTTTTGGTAATCTCTGTGGGAACGTGTATCCTATGTTATCAGCACTATCCTCAATCTTAAATACTATTTACCGCCATTTCCCTGTTATAAACGCACTCATGTCAGGTTAAGACCGGACTACTATCCGTTCAACCTTTTTAATAA
>JBAXDE010000259.1:0-3208 GCA_037141115.1 Methanomicrobiales archaeon
AATGGAGAACCGTTCGTCCCAGCAGCAGCTCTGGTGTCACTGTAAACAGTAACAATTTTTTTTAATCAGATCGTCTGGGCACCCATGCTGGGTGGGATCAGCTTGCTGATGACCATCTCGGGAACCTGCTTCGAGGTCCTGACCGTCATATCAAAGAGGGCATTGGTCCCGGAAGGTCCGAGGTACTTGAGAGTGATCTGGAAATCGGTATCCATCAGCGGCACGCCGAGTGCCGAGATCCGGGCATATCGCGGGTTGATGATACGTTCCTGGCCTACCGCCAGCTTCTCTTTGGTCCCGTCCACAGAGACATCAACACCGTCCGGCATCGTGAGGGCAAGAATCTTGGTAGTCCCGATGGTGACGGGCTGGCCGTCCGGCAGGGAGACCCGGTAGCTGGTGCTGTAGGGGAACGAGGTCCCGGTCTGCGAATCGATGACAGCTACTGTCAGGGTGATTACGGCAAGGATGGAAACAACAGCCACAACGGCAATGATCCCGACAAGAACCTTCGTCCCGGGGCTCCAGCCGCTGGATTCTGAAGGTTCGGATTTTTCAATAGTTTTCGACATATTTTCTCCTATCGTAATAACGAGAGGACGAAATATAAATGTGGCGGGGTTTTTCTGTATCGCGGGGGTAAATCCCCATAAAGTCCATTACCCCGCCCGGCCCATTGTTATAGGATTTTGATGCGTATACCCATACAGTCAATCACACCGGAAACCGGGCATGCAGAGGTCTGCGGGTTCGTCCATGAGGTCAGGGACCTCGGCGGCCTAGCCTTCTTTTTGATCCGTGACCGGACCGGCATCCTCCAGGTGACCATCCCCAAGAAGAAAGTGAGCGAAGCAGTTCTTGCCGCGGCAAAAGCTGTATCCCGTGAATCCGTTGTACGGATCAGCGGACAGGTCAAGGCCGTTGAGAAAGCTCCCGGCGGGCGCGAACTGATCCCCGAGACTTTTGAGATCATCAGCCTTGCCGAGTCCCCGCTGCCGCTCGATGTCTCGGAGAAGGTTCTGGCAGAACTCGACACCCGGCTCGATGGCCGCTTCCTTGACGTGCGGAGACCCCGGGTCGCCGCCGTCTTTGCGATCCGCAGCGCTGCCATGCATGCGCTCAATGACTACTTCCACCGCGAAGGATTCATCTCGATCACCACCCCCAAGATCGTGGCCGCCGCAACCGAAGGCGGCACCGAACTCTTCCCCATCGCGTACTTTGACAAGGAAGCCTACCTCAACCAGAGCCCCCAGCTCTTCAAACAGATGATGATGGCAGCCGGTCTTGAGAAGGTGTACGAGATCGGGCCGATCTTCCGGGCCGAGGAGCACAACACCACCAAGCACCTCAACGAGGCAACGAGCATCGATATCGAGGTCTCGTACGCTGACCACACCGAAGTCATGCGGATCTTAGAAGATGTCCTGATAAAGACCTACGAGTACGTGGACAAGACCTGTTCCGATCACATTGCGAACATGGATATCACGGACTTTGCAGTGCCCAAGGGCCCGTTCCCCCGGCTTCCCTACTGCGAGGCTATCGAGATCGCGGCAAAGAAGATCGAAGATCCGATCAAGTTCGGTGACGACATCGGCAGCGCTGCCGAGCGGGCGATCGGTGCCGAGATGGGCGGTCACTACTTTATCGTTGACTGGCCATCCGAGATCCGGCCCTACTATGCAATGCCCTACGAGAATGATCCCACCATCTGCAAGGCGTTCGATCTCATGCACCCGAGGATGGAACTCTCGAGCGGCGCACAGCGGGTCCACAACCATGACCAACTGGTGCAGCAGATCGCAAAGAAGGGTCTCAATCCCGAGAGCTTCGACTTCTATCTCAAGCCGTTCCGGTACGGCATGCCCCCCCACGCAGGCTGGGGACTGGGAGCAGATCGTCTCATCATGACGATGCTGGGCCTCTCCAATGTCCGGGAAGCGGTCCTCTTCCCCCGTGACATGCACCGGCTTGTTCCCTGATTTCCTGACCAATTACTTTTTTTGCATCCGGGACAACCAGATGTACAACAGAACGGAGATCCGGACCAGTTATGGCAAAGGAATATTTCATCAACAAAGTGCTGGCGACAACCGTGGTGGGCAGTTACCCGGTAGTCAAAGGCGGGGGCCTCCGCAGCCTCTTTGATCCGCTCCACTCCGCAGTCGAGACTGCGGTTGCCGACCAGATGAATGCCGGGATCGATATCATCTCGGACGGCCAGGTGCGGGGCGACATGATAGGCGCGTTCACCGCAAAACTGCCCGGCATAAGGGAGCAGCAGGTAATAGGAAAGATACAGCCCCCGGATGGGCCGATCACCGTGGCAGACACAAAGTATGCCATGACAAAAGCCCCGAAGGTCAAGGGCATCATCACCGGGCCATCCTCGATTGCCCATGGCCTGCACATCAATACACCCATGTACCGGAACAAGGAAGAGCTCGCTCTCGATCTGGCCGCAGCCCTCATTGTCGAAGCCCGCAGCCTGGAAGCGGCCGGCGTCACCCTGCTCCAGATCGATGAACCGATCTTCTCGACCGGTATTGCAGACCTTGCCGTGGGCAGGCAGGCGGTCGAGGCGATCACCGCAGCAGTCCATATCCCCACCTGTATGCATGTCTGCGGAAGCCTGGGCAATGTGATCGACGAGATCCTCAAGTTCAACGTGAACGTGTTCGACTTCGAGTTTGCCAACAATACGGCCAACATCGATCTCCTCTCCCGGCGGGACCTTGGCGGGAAGATGATCGGGTTTGGCTGCGTGGACTCATCGATCGATACCGTGGAGACCGTTCCCGAGATCCGCAAAAGGATCGAGAAGGGCGTCGAGATCTTCGGGCCCAAGACGATGCTCATCGATCCCGATTGCGGGATGCGGATGCGGACCCGGGAGTCGGCCTACTGGAAACTCAAGAACATGTGCGATGCGGCAAAGGAAGTCCGGATCGCGCTTTAATTTTTTTTTACTTTTTTTACGATTAATTACCAAAAATATTATTAAAGATCTGTCTTATAGAGTGACAACCCGGTTTTTGATACGGATTCATCGAATCGGAGTATCCTCTCGAAAAAGTGGGGGAAGGTATAAATCCGGTCACAAATATATTATGGACTGTGTCTGTGACCCCGCAGGATTTGGTTTTCCTCCGTTACTGTTTACAGTGACACCAGAGCTGCTGCTGGGACGAACGGTTCTCCATTA
>JBAXDE010000260.1:0-3200 GCA_037141115.1 Methanomicrobiales archaeon
CCAGTAAACCCGAAAGGTTGGTTTGCCCTATTTTTTGGAGGGGATACGATTTTTTTATGTTTCCTTCACCCCACACGTGTACTCGTTTCCCGAACATTTTTTAATTTGGTTTTCAGGGATCCTGGACCGGTGGGAGCGGATGGGATTTAACCGGGTTCCGGCATAGCGCAACGGGAATTTCTATCCCCACAAAAAGTGTCCCGCCCCCTGCATGGTCTCCGGGAATTTTTTTATTTCCTGTTTTTCCCCGAAAGAATAATTTTTTTGATCCGGATGAATGCGAATACTCATCTTCCGGTATGGTTGACATTCATCTACGTATCTCGCAGTCATAGTCTTAGTTATCGTCTTTCTCCTGATAGCGGTCAGGCAGGTAGGGAGGTTCACCTTAAAGATCTGGCAGATAATGCTCGGAGGAGCACTTGCGGTTCTCATCACGGGACAGATCGGACCTTCTGATGCGCTGCGTGCGATCAATGCCGATGTGATGGTCTTTTTATTCGGGATGTTTCTTGTCGGGGAGGCACTCGTTGAGAGCGGGTACCTTGCGTATATTGCCCACCGGTTTTTTTCCCGGGCGAAAAATCCCGATCAACTGGTGCTTGTTATTCTGTTTGGGATGGGCATGCTGTCTGCCCTCCTGATGAATGACACCCTTGCCATAATCGGGACCCCTCTTGTTCTCGCGCTTGCCACGAGGTTTAAGATTTCTCCCCCCTTGCTTCTCATCACACTGGCGGTCGCGATCACAACCGGCAGTGTGATGAGCCCGATAGGAAACCCCCAGAACCTGCTCATCGCGCAGGACAGCGGGATGACGGGAGCTTTTGTGACCTTCGGGTCCTACCTTCTCATACCCACTCTCATCAATCTCCTGATTGCATTTGTGCTACTGCGTCTGATCTATCCGGAAGAGTTCACTACCCGGCCTCTCGTGCACGATTCAATACCCCCCTGTGACCGGAAAAGGACCCTGCCGGTCCGGTGCTCGCTCGCAATCATTCTCCTGCTTGTGGGGGCAAATGTCGCTGCAACCCTGTTGGGAGGCCGGATGGTGATTACCCTGCCCATAATCGCTCTGGCAGCTGCACTCCCCGTCATCTTATTCTCAGCAAACCGGATGACAATCCTCCGGGATATTGACTGGGCCACGCTTGTCTTCTTTGCTGCGATGTTTGTCCTGATGGAGAGTGTCTGGCAGACCGGGTTCTTCCAGTCATTTGTCGATGGGAGTATGGTCTCGTCGGTACCGATGATCCTCGGGACCAGTGTACTCATCAGCCAGTTCATCTCAAATGTTCCCTTTGTGGCGCTTTTCCAGCCTATGATCCTGCAGGCGGGTGGCGGCACAACGGCCCAGCTGATGGCCCTTGCCGCCGGCAGCACCATTGCCGGCAACTTAACGATCCTGGGCGCTGCAAGCAACGTGATCATCATCCAGAATGCCGAGAAGCAGGGCCAGACGATCTCCTTTATTGAGTTTGCAAAAGGGGGTATTCCGCTCACGCTCCTTCAGTTAGCAGTGTACTGGATCTTTCTTTCGATGCTATGATCCCGGTTTTCCTGGTCATGGACCGGAAAAAACCGGGTAACCCTTCCTATTTTCAGGATGATGCCGAAGAATCGCGTTCAGGCTGAACCCCACAAACAATTATTACTTTTACGACATTAATTCCTCAAACCGGCAAGATCTTTTCTGTAGCCACAATCTATCCCGGGAATGTCGGGATAGCGGGGAATAACAGGATTCCCTGAATTACGCTGGAATAAATCAGAACCCAAAGCACGATGCAAATTTTTCACCGGGACGGACTGAGCGGATGAATGTGACCATTGATCGTATGGAATGCGTGTGTTGCGGGGCGTGCTGGAACATCTGCCCGGATCTCTTTGAGCAGAATCCCTGTGATTCACTCTCACAGATTGCAGAGCCCTTCAGGTTCTGCGGCGATCGTGCAGAAGGAACTGTTCCGGTAGATCTGGTTGTGTGTGCCCGGGAAGCGGTGAATCTTTGTCCGGTGCAGATCATCACTCTTTCACCCGATGAATAAGGGAAACGGTAATACAGGGAAACAGCATCTCATCTTTGATCGGAGAAATATTCTATGCAGGATACAGAACGGGATGAACTGAAAGGAAAAGTGCTTGCGATCAATGACCTGATCGCATACCAGACGGGAACGGTTGCAAGCCGGATGATCGTATTCAAGAAAGCAGGAACGCTGACGTGCTTTTCCTTTGATGAGGGTGAGGGACTATCAGAGCATACTGCCCCATTTGATGCAATCCTCCAGGTGACGGAAGGAGAAGCGGAAGTGCAGATTGCGGGTGCACCCTTCACGGTGCATGCCGGTGAACTGATCATTCTCCCGGCAAACATACCGCACGCGGTATCTGCAAAAACCCGGTTCAAGATGATGCTCACGATGATCCGCGAGTGAAGATCCATTCTCTTTTTAGATTTTTCACTTTTCTTAAACACACTTCCCACTGGATCAGGAATTTACTCCAGGCCGGTATCCGGTTTCTCCAGCCACTTCCAGAGCGGGACGTACCGTATCGTTCCCTTCATCCCGAACCATTCGCTCTCTTCAGTTTTTTCCTCCCGCTCTGACAGGATGAGAAGATTCGCACAATGCAGTTCCCGCGATGCTTTGAGGAGGGCACGGATCTCCCGGGCCCGGGTCTTCTCATCGGACATATCTGCGCAAACCTGGATGAGCGCTGTAATGCGGTGCTCCTGCTGCACGACAAAGTCCACTTCCTCCTGCTGGGCATTCTTCCAGTACCGGACCGAGGCAGTGCCCTGCAACTCGCATTTCCAGAGCGCAATTGCAACAAGATTCTCGTACAGGTTTCCGCGGTTCTCCGAAATCCGGAATGCTTTGGCTGCAACAAACCCGGTGTCTGTACAATAGATCTTTTTGTTCGAGGCTGTCTGCTCCCGGACTTTGAACGAGAACCGTGGTATGGAGAAGAAGAGAAAGGCTTCTTCCAAATATCCGAGATATTTCTGCACGGTCATCGGGCTCTTGCTCCGGGTGACGCGGGCAAGTGAGCCATAGGAATATTCGGAGGCGATGTTTGCGAGGAGGTACTGGGAGAGATCTTCGATTCCCTGTACCGAACGGATGCAAAACCGCTTGTGTTTTCGCCAACTCAAAAATGATCCAGAGCGCCAATCCGAAATTGATCCACCC
>JBAXDE010000261.1:0-3200 GCA_037141115.1 Methanomicrobiales archaeon
AGTAAACCCGAAAGGTTGGTTTGCCCTATTTTTTGGAGGGGATACCAAAAAAAGAGAAAAATTTACTGAAGCCCGAATGACTTCAGTGTCACATCAGCATTTACTGCACCGACATGATAGACAGAGCCTGTTGAGAGCTCGTTGATGATGACTTCTGCTGGTGAGAAGAGGGAGGTATCAATCTTATAGAAATCATACCCCGCTTCCTTGAAGATCTCGTTGAATGGTTTACCGTATCCCTTGGAGCTGCTGCTGGGAATCTTATCAAGGTAGTCCTTGATCTCGGGTGCATTCATCGTGAGGTTGATCCTGCCGTGATAGATTGTGGCGTCGTTGGTGACTCCCATGGCAAGCTTGGCTCCCCGTACCGGTGGCACCGGGGCAGTCCCCATAGCAGCAGTGATCTTCTTGGTATCAAACCCGAGTTCATTGAGTTTGTAGATAGCCGTCTCGACACACCTACCCGAAACCTGGATTGAACCAACAATTGATGAAGTGGGTGCAACTACGGCACAGACATTGGCAACATCAACATGGCATTCATCGGCAATCTTTTGCATTACATCTGCGTTGGGCAGGTGGTCACTCTCAAGGCAGATGACCGCACTGTCGTAGTCATCTTCGTATTCAATAACTTCGAAAGTGTGTTTTGGCTTTAAAGAGAGCGCCCGGGCCGGCCCGCTGCCCATGGCAAAGTAATTACCTACTTTGATGGTCCAGCCAGCCTTCTGGGAACCGAGACATGATATCGATGGGAAATCAGTCGTTACATCGACAAAGGGCATCGGGAAATCCCTGATGTTCCCCATGCGGAAGTTAACTTCGCCAAGACCACCCATGCAGATCTCGGTAAATGCCCTGCCGGCTGCGTAACCGCCACGCACACTTACACCGCAGTCAACAATTCGTGCTCCGTTATCGAGTTCATGATAACAAGCGTTGAATTCCTCGGCCAGATCGGCCAGATTATCAAAAATTTCCAGTGCCAGTTCGTTTACACTCAGCATCGACAAAACCCCTCTGTATCATAAAAGAGGGTTTTTAGGATAGATAATATTTTTCAAACGTTTGGGGGGTTGAAAGATAAAGTGATTCAGGAAAGATATTCAAGAATCTTTGCCGGTTCGTACCTGAGAGTGATAATACGGGTCCTGCCTTTTCCTTCGCGGTACTGAAGGTTGATAAGACGCAGCGCATCCATCTTTTTTATGATCTCATAGAACCGGGTGTATCCAATTGAGAGTGATTCCTTGATCGATTTGTAAACATCGCCCGCGTTCATCTCAGTCTCCTTAAGACTCAGATCTGCCAAGGATTTGAGGATCGCTCGCTCCTCATCTTTCAGGGTCTTAACTGTGTAGGAAAGGTGCAGGTATTTCGAGATCTCGTACGCGCCGCAGATATCCTCGCGTTCGATACTACGCCGGGCAGCGCGTTCGGCACTGAGCGTGGCCCGTTTCAGGAGGTCAATGCCCACCCGTAGATCGCCACAGGCAAGGGTTTTTTCCACAACAAGGTTGAGCAGGTCTTCACTGAGGACACCCGTAAACAGGCCTTCCATCACCCTTGCATTCATAATCTCCCTTACTTCGGTATCCCCATAAGGAGCAAAATAGAGCTCGGTAGGGAGGAAGACTGAACTGACACGTGCATCAACTGCCCTTGACAGGTCAACATCCATGTCGCTGATTATGACAATCACGCCGATTCGTGTACCTTCATAGGCCTCGTGGGAACGGAGCAGGGTGTAAAGGACTTTGTTGATCTCGTTCTCATAGAGGAGATAATTGGCATCATCAAGCGCTACGAGCAGTACAATCTCGTCTTTGACGAGAATTCGTGCAACTGCATCGAATACCTGTTTGAATGAGGTACCGGATGAAGGAGGGAGATGACCCGCGAGTTTTCTATAGATCTGTGAAATTATCGCAAACTTGGTGTTGTCAATCTGGCAGTTGATATAGACCGGGACAAGTTTTTTTGTCGTCTCTTCAATCTCGGTAAAGAGTTTACGGACACTCGTTGTTTTTCCGGTTCCAGGCAAACCCTTGCAGACTGTGTTTAATGGCCGTCCCCCGCGAAGGGCAGGGCGGATCTGGAATGCGAGTTCGCGCATCTGGGCATCACGGAACTCGAACTGCTCGGGAACATAGTCAATCTCCAGCACCTCCGGGTCCCGGAAGAGTGTTTCATCCCACATCAGCAGGTTCTTTTTCATCTCATTACTCCTCTACGCGATCCGTATTAACTGCATTGGAATTTGTTGTTTCATACAATTTTTTGTTGGATTCTTTTTGTTGGATTCTGTATGGTTACCTTCCAACTCACTGAGAATCATTGGGCAAATCTATATTCTAAAAAAAAGAAATAAAAAAGAGCCTGAGTGTGGCAAATGATGAAAGTTACCCCCACTGATTCGTGATGAAGCAGGGTACTGATGCCACACTACTCAGATGAATAAAAAATCCAGGAAATCTATCGCGTTTTTCGTCCCAAATCCTCCAGACTGGGCTGCAGTTTCTGAGAATTCCAAGGTTCCATCCTTCTCTTTCCCAAACACTGCAAAGGGCACCGGATCACGGGTATGCGTCTTCGCACGGATGGGTGTTGGATGATCCGGCAATACGGCAACAACACCGTCAAAATTCTCAAGGATCATTCCGACAACATCATCCACCCGCTCTATTGCTTTTACTTTTTCCTCAATACTTCCCATATGCCCCGCTTCATCGGGTGCTTCTATGTGCAGGTACAGGAAGTCAAGGTGTTCCATTGCAGCAAGCGCGTACCGCGCTTTTGCACCATAATCGGTATCAAGATACCCGGTCGCACCGGGAACACGGATAATTTCCATTCCTGCACAGCGCCCGATGCCCTGTAAGAGGTCGACTGCAGAGATGATACCGCCTTTTTTACCGTATTTTTTTGAGAAATGGGGAAATGCCGGCTTGTGCCCCCCACTCCAGGGCCAGATACGGGTGGCCATGCGTTTACCTGCCTTTTTCCGTGCCGCGTTAACCGGATGGTGACCAAATACATGGCGGCTTTTTTCCATACATTGGTGGAGTAGTTCCGCATCGCCGCCCTTGGGGAGGAAGGGAGAGATTCCCTGCCCCACGATATCATGCGGAGGGGTTGTTGCTGCTCCTTTACCATCTGGGACAATGAGCAGGTTGCGGTAGCTCACTCCTGCTTTCACC
>JBAXDE010000262.1:0-3185 GCA_037141115.1 Methanomicrobiales archaeon
GTAAAGTACTTTCGCTTTATTTTAAAGGGGTCGGCGGGAGTTATGCAACAGCCTCAAGAATTGCGACTAATGGAGTGACATATCCTGCAGCTGGGGTTATGGTCCCCAGTCCAGCTACTGCTCCCGTTATCATCCCCAGAGAACTGGGTTTGCCATAATACCAGATGATGGCCATCCATGACAATGCTCCTGCCGCTGCGGCTGTGTTGGTTACAACAATCGCATTTACTGCCATGCCATTCGCGGCAAGAGCACTCCCGCCATTAAAACCAAACCAGCCAAACCAGAGCAGGGCTGCACCCAGAAGTGTCATCGGGATATTATGCGGCTCCATGGAGTACTGTCCATAACCGGCCCGCTTGCCGATAACAATGGCCAGAGCAAGTGCGGCAAATCCTGCGCTGATGTGAACGACAATTCCTCCGGCATAATCAATGCACCCGATTGACGCAAGCCAGCCTCCTCCCCAAACCCAGTGGGCAATTGGATCATACACCCGTGTTGTCCAGAGTAACGAGAAGATAATGAATGAGCTCAGTTTTACCCGCTCCGCAAGACCCGATGTAACAATTGCCACAGTAACTGCCGCAAAGGTCATCTGGAAGAGCATGAAGAGCAGCGGTAGATATCCGGCTTCTCCTGGATTCATGCTCACCCCATTTAATCCGAGCATTCCCAGGTTCCCGATCACTCCGCCAATATCCTGGCCAAAGGAGAGGGTGTACCCGACAAGAATCCACTGGATGCTCACGAGAGCGAATGCAACAAATGAGAGTGAGATCATCGAGATGAAATTCTTCTTTCGCACAAGTCCGCCATAGAAAAATCCTACGCCGGGTGTCATCAGCATCACAAGCGCTGAAGCTGTGATGAGCCAAGCAATGGTGGATCCACTGTCTGCAACCATATATTCACTTCCTTTTTTTTAGTCTGGATATCTCCCGTTCCCCGCAAACCCATGGTATCCGGAAGATTGGGATTATGTCCAGAATCTATAGAACAATTCGACACGGTACTACATAATATGGAAGGAAAGTGTATACCACCATATTTAAATTTAACTTATTGTAATCCTTTTCATTTCCTTCACGGATTTTGTAAGACCCTTTTTTTAAAAGAAATTTTTTTTTAACTGGGGTATGACTTCGTAACACGGGTGGTTTTATTAACAGAGATACCCTACGATTCGATCGTTACAATCTACATTGTACAATAATTCTGCAGGGGGGATGGATGAATGTTTGAAAAACTGGATTTGGGTAAGACAATTGATGATGAAACTTTCGAAAAACCAATCGGTAACTTAAAAGAACGTTTGAGCATCCTCCAGAGGACTCTTCGTGATCTCAACATTCCCGTAATTATTGTTCTTGAAGGATGGAATGCATCCGGCATCACCATGTCCACCCAGGAGATTATCCAGTCGCTCGATCCCCGTGGTTTCAACCTGCACGCAATCGATAACCCCAGTGATGAAGAGAAGTCACGCCCGTTCATGTGGAGATTCTGGTTGCGGATTCCATCAAATGGCAGGATAGCCATTTTTGCCCGCAGCTGGTACAGCAGAGCCCTGGCTGAAAAAATGTCCAGCATTGGATGGAAAAAATCCATGAATGATAAGATCCCTTCGATCAATAATTTTGAAAGAAACCTGGCAGATAACAGTACAATCATTATCAAATTTTTTTTACATGTCAGCAAAGAAGACCAGAAGATGCGCCTGCTCGTGCGGGAACGAAACCCGCTGACCGCCTGGCTCGTAACCCCAAAGATCTGGAATTTTCATCACCATTATGAGACCTATCTTCCCGTCATTGAAGAGTTTATTGAGAATACGGACACGTCATATGCCCCCTGGCATGTTATCAGTGCAACTGATCGCAGATATACCATTTTAAAAATATATTCCATGCTCGTAAAAACCCTGGAAAAAAAGCTTGACGAAATACAATCCGTCTCGTCAAAAAAAAGTAAAACAAAAAGCATAACCAAACCCCCAAAAACTACCATCCAGCGGAGATCTTCTCCCGAATCGCCTCATACCAAGGAAGAATGCCAGGATATCCTCAATAATCTCCAGATAGAGATGCTGGATCTCCATTATCTCCTTTTCAAACGGAAGATTCCGTTTATTATTGCATATGAAGGGTGGGATGCAGCAGGAAAAGGTGGCAATATCATGCGAGTTGCCCGGTACATGAATCCTTTAGGCTATGATGTGATTCCTGTAATGGCACCGACTGCGACAGAAAAACAATACCATTATCTCCAAAGATTTATCAAAAAATTTCCGAGTGCGGGTCACATTGCTATTTATGATCGCAGCTGGTATGGCCGGGTGCTTGTAGAACGGGTGGAAGGGTTTTGTTCTGAGAACGAATGGCAACGGGCGTACCAGGAGATCAATGAGATGGAGCAGGATTATGTTGAGAGCAGCGGGGGTGGAATCTTAAAATTCTGGTTAGAGATTGACAAAGACGAGCAGCTCAAACGGTTCAAACAGCGGGAGGATGATCCTCTCACGCAGTACAAGATTACTGAGGAAGACTGGCGGAACCGGGAGAAATGGGACCAATACGATAGTGCAGTTGACGAGATGCTGGCAAGAACCAATACGCAGTACGCCCCGTGGGTTGTGATCGAATCCGATGACAAATGGTATGCCCGGGTCAAGGCAATAAAAGCCGTCATAAGGAATATTGAGAAACTCCTCTGAACTTTTTTTTATCTGCGATGAACTCAGCAATTCTTTTCATAATGGATATCAATGGCTTTTCTCAGTAATCATTCCCTTCTGTGGGAAAAAACTGCAGTAATTTCATATCCAAACCGGGTGGAAGTCACATCCAGACTCTCATAAAAGAACCTGATCCGGAAGAAGCTGATATCTATAGCTTACTTTTCTCCGTGATTCATGCATCTGGCACAGCAACCCCGAAATCCCCATCCATCCACAATATCAATGTGAAGAACAAGAGTCCCGGAGGTCCCGGAAAACTCATAACCTGGTGTTTAACCCAGGGTCCCTGTCTCTGCCATGCACCGATGCATTGCACATATTTTTAGTATCATATTCTGATGAAATACCATCTTTCATAAAATTTCCAGAAATCAGGAGTGGTGATAACTATACTAACCTAACTTTGCCAGTTTGATCCCAATAGATGCAGAAGGTGCAACCTCTC
>JBAXDE010000263.1:0-3182 GCA_037141115.1 Methanomicrobiales archaeon
AGTAAACCCGAAAGGTTGGTTTGCCCTATTTTTTGGAGGGGATACGAAAATCCGGTAAATTTTTTTTCGTGAAAAGTCCGGCCGGAAAATTTCCCGGTTGGCCCATCCGGCACTGCCTCAAACCCCAGGACTGGTCAAGCGATTGTGGTTATGCGGGCGGAAGTCATGAGTACGGTGAGGGGTCCCCCGACTCCCCCCAATAATTTTTTTGGAGATATTCTGCACCCCGCCTTACTCCCGCTCGCATCGCAGGCATCGAGGCTTTGTCACCACCTTACCTGACTCGTCCCTCCTCAATCAATCCCGGGTGGGAAGCAGGTCCAGATAATTTCTCACTTCTCCCCGGGACCTTCACGAAAATAAAATCCGTACATCCAAGACCCAACAATAAAAAACCAGGAACATGATATACTTCATCAGGACACCCTTATGGAAGCACGGAGCGAGAGAAAGGACAAGGTTGTGATCTTTTTTGTATCGGGACGGCTCGATGCATTCGGGGCCCAGCAGCTCGAGACCTGGACCCGGGAAACACTTCGCGACGATGACAAGGAACTCGTTGTTGACATGGCGGGAACCGGATACCTGAGCAGCGGGGGACTGAGGGTTTTTAACAGCCTCAAAAAAGAGATGAAACGCAGGAGCGGGCGGTTTGCCCTCTCGGCTGTCGGGGATTACCCAAGAAAAGTGATCGACATGGCCGGGTTCTCCTCGGTCTTTGATATGTTTCCGACAATGGATCTTGCTGTTGCCGATATCACGCAGAAGCGCAAGAACCCCTCGCTCTTCAACGAGATCTTTTACAAGAAGATTTTTGGCGAGGGTGTCACCCTCACGGTGGAACCCGGCTGGCTGACCACGCCACCGGTCCTGCGGGTGCTGGGGAATCTCGACAAGGTGCTCCATGCGCAGATCACAGAAGCGGATATCAGGGCCAGGAAGTTCTCGGAGATCACTTACTCGCTGGGACTCGGCGCACTCGGGGCAGATATAAAGGAAGCCATGCCCCTCATGGGCGAGATGATCACGCTCTATGGCTCGATGGTCTGGCTCCCCACTGACGGAAACAACACACCGGATTTCCTAACCCCCCTCGATCATGACAGTGATGTGGTGGTCTATACCGGCTTCAATGTCACACTTGACGGCCCGTTCAATGAATATTTCACCCTCGAAACCTCAAAGCCTGACGGCATCAGCATATCAGATATCTATAAGGCCATCTTCTCGTCCTCGCAGGGACGGGTGCAGAGTTATCACGGGGTTGTTGCCGTCACCATCTGGGGTGTTCTTGCCGGGCTCTCCAGTTCCGGCCTCAAAAAATCCCCCATTGCAGAATCCGCACCACCCGGCGGGGTCTCGATCATGGACCCCTCGCAAATTAATGAATGGGTGGCATCCGACAGCGGGAATTCACACAGGGGCGAGACCCTCGTGAGCTTTGGTATCGGGGTCGATCTCACCGCGGATCTCTCCTTCTTCTCCGCAGACAAACTCTCCTCGCTTTACTATGCCAACCCCTTGAACAAGGGGGCGGCAAAGACCATGTACCTCCACAACCACGGGGTAGTTTTCAAAAATGTTCCCTATGATGCATCGCTGGACCTGAACACGCAGGTAAAAAAGATCGTAACTGACGGGGAATTCTCCGATATGCGCCACCTGCTTGACAGCACGCGCCTCACCAAGGCCAAGATAGGTATTGCATATGTCCAGGACATTGTAACGGACAACTGAAGTTTTTAACCGTTCTTCTTTTTTATCAGCACAAGGATATTGTGCCCATCTTCATACCGGTAGATGACCTCGTCCATAACGCGCCGGATCAGAAAAACACCCAGTCCTCCGATCTGCCGCTCTTCGATCTCCTGGGTGATATCGGGTTCCGGAATCGTGAGGGGATTGAACGGCGCGGCCGAATCGCGGATCTGTACTTCGGCAAGATGGGGGGTGACGTGGCAGATGATCTGGATCTGCCCGGATATTTCTGCATACCCGTGCAGGATCACATTCGTAACTGCCTCTTCAACCGCCAGCTGGGTATCAAGGCACTCCTCCTCAGAAAACCCGTGGGCACGCATGGTCTTGTCAAGCGCAAGGGATACCGGGGGAATTGCACTGATATCGGCATCGATCGTGCAGGTTAAGGAATTTTCCATCATATCACCCATATTGCCATCTGCGTATTGTCGTCAGCCTGCGGGCAGTTACCTCAGAATGAGTGTCCATCGGGCACATTTCATAAAAAAACCTGCTCCGGGCCAGGAAGCAGGCAACGGCAACAATCACACAACTCTGCAGGAACAGGGCCCGTGTGAAACCCGTGATTGTTGAATCCATGTATTCTCAAATATGATATTGCACACACGCTCTTTTAATGGTCACGCCATGACCGGAAGTAATAGCGGACCGGTACCTGCCTGGGGATGCCCACGCTGTTTGCTGCAACACAGCAGTCCGGACATGAAGGTTTTTTTTATCCAGGCTGCGAGCTGACATGCATAGGATTATCTTTAAAAAAGACCAAAATCCTGATAACATTTTCTGGTCTATATCGCCAGACAAGAGGGAATACCGTGGAGATTACAACTGCAACCCGTGACGGGGCTACCGTCCTTTCGCTCGCCGGAAGAATTGATACCGCAACTGCACCAGCACTTGAACTGGCGATCAACAAGGCCATTGAAGGCGGGAACCGTAAGATTCTTCTTGATTTTACCGCCGTTACGTATATCAGCAGTGGTGGCCTGCGGGTATTGCTGGCAACTGCAAAGAAACTCAAACAGCCCGGTGATAAGTATGCCCTCTGTAACCTGGCAGCAGAAGTGCACAAGATCTTAAAGCTGGCTGGATTTACCACAATCTTTTCCATCTACCCATCCGAGGGCGAAGCACTTGCCGGGTGGTAGCGAACCCCTTATTTCCCTGGTGTGGCAACCGGTACCGGGAGCCACGGGGGCTCAAATATACCCCCTGATACGAAAGATCGATACTCTTTCTTCAAATTCCTATCTTATCCAGACCGATGATATCATTCTTTTGATAGATCCCGGTGGACTGACGGAACAGTCAGAATCCCTGGTACGGATCATCGAAGAGATCCGCACGGGTAATGAGCGGCCGGTCTTTGTTATTCTCACCCATGCCCATCTCGATCATTTCCGCGGTACCCAGGATGTGCC
>JBAXDE010000264.1:0-3172 GCA_037141115.1 Methanomicrobiales archaeon
GCTACTAATATCTGATGGATATCTATGTTTTCAAAATTAACCTGACGGCAGTGCTAAATAATCCGTGAATTCCTGATATCCCCGAAGAAATGGTTGCAATCCCCCATCAATCGGTAATCTTCTCCGGGCGAATAGTGATGTATTGAGTAAGTGAAAAAAACCCGGAAATTTTTCACTTGTTACAATAGAGTTCGACTTCCGCAGAAAGCCGGTACATCCTCTCCTGGAATTTCATGGGCAGGAACGATGATGACGCGACACTCTCTTCAATGGTGATCCGCTTGGTTTTGGCCACCAGGTTGTCGGCGTGGCAGACAATCTTTTCTTCAATGGTTGCCGGCATACAATTACGGGGCTCTAACCCGAGTTCTGCACATTCGTCCGCAGTCAGCCCGGCACCGGTATGGCATTCGACAATACGGGCCAGTTGTTCCGGAAAACCTTTTGCCCGCAGGAGATCGGCACCGGCCTGTGCATGACCAATCGTGTGGGTGCTTCCCCGCCCGATGTCGTGCAGGAGTGCTCCTTCTTCAACAAGAGAAAAATCAATGGTGGGATTGCGTTGTGCATATTCACACGCAACGTCCCTTACTACCCCACAGTGGGCGATTACTTTTTCGCTGCACCCGGCTTCGCGCAGCATTGCTTCGCATCTTTTACGGAGCGAATCAGGCATGACCGAGCGACTTCTTGATAGAGCCGATGCGGGACTTCAATGATTTGAGCAGCATCTCATTGTCAAAGTGGCCCATCGGTTTTCCGCAGGCAGGGCATTTGAATTCGCTGTTCATGGCAAGGGGGAAGGTGAAGATGAGGTGGCAGTCCTTGCAGATGAAAAAGTCATTCTCTTCTTCGTATCGTTCGCGCCGGGTGAGTTTTTCGAGCACGAGTCCCATGTCTTCGCGGATTGCATCATAGATATGATCGGGGCGTAACTGCCAGAGGTAGGTAAGCCAGCCGGTCTCATTATTTTTTATCCGGTGATATTCGGCCAGGCGTTTCTCGTATAACGTATAGAGCGTGTGTCGCACGGTATTTAAGTTGATACCGGTGCTTGCCGCAAGGCCTTCGTCGCTGTGCTCGCCTTCTTTCGGGAACCGTTCGAGAAGGTTGAGCCCGTCATCGCCAACCATGCGGTGGAGATATGCCCTTACTGCCGGATCATTAAGCACATCATTTGCAGGAACCATTACGTTATATATTGTTTAACGGTGCTAATATGCTTATCCAGCAAGGCTGACGCAGCTTCGCGGGTTTTGCCCCAGCCATACACGCTGACAAGTGCCTGACCGGCTTCGAATGATGAACCCGGGTGAGGAATGTCGGCGATATAATTTTTGAGATCTTTAAGATCGGCGGGTATGGTACAATCCCGCTCCGCAAACAGGATGCTGCGGATGGCTACCAGTTTGCCGGCAGGAATCGATGAGGGAAGGATGCCCGCGCATGCATCAAGATGGTACTGGAAGAGATTGCATCCCAGCGCCCGCTCCACGGTATCGACCGTTCCCTGAAACCGGGCATTGATCTCGATGGCATGCGGCTGCTCATCGTCGACAACAAAATCGATTCCAACCGTGCCGGTACACCCGCTCGCGGCCGCAATCTGTTCGGCAATCTTCATCATCTTGGCGGAGAGCGGGTGCACAAACGGGGTAACGGATCCGCAGAACCCAAACGAAGCATCCCCTTTTCCCTGGAGGATCTGCTCGTTGGTCGCAATCGCCCGGGCACGTTTGCCGTCAGCAACGCAGCAGACGCTTGCGGGAATGCCGGCAATCATCTCCTGCCGGATATATTCCACACCCGGGTAGAGTTCTTCCCAGGCTTTCTGTTGCGCAGCGGTGCTGACAACGGCATTGCGCCATCCTCCGGCGCCGCAACGGGGTTTGATCATGGCGGGAAACACTTCCCCGGGAAGGATGCGGGGGACTACTATGTTATTTGCTTCAAAGAAATGCTGGATATCGAGTTTATCCAGGAACCGTGCTACGTGCTCCCGGGGAGTGCCGCGGAGCGGAATGGAACTGGGCAGTTGCTCAGCGCCCGATGTGACGATGAGCATATCAAAAGTATATTGCCGGCTCATCTGCTCAAGGGCATCCGGGAGATCGGCCAGATCCTCAAATTTTATCCGGTCTTTGGTGTACCAGGAGAGGTCCTGGTCGCAGAAATGGTCCACTGCGCAGACTTCATATCCTTCATGGAATGCGGACTGGGCAACATGGCGCGTGGAGAACCCCGCAACCAGTACCCGCCCCTTCACCGTTCCACCGTCTGCTTACCCACCCGGGTCGGGATGATGCTGATCTGGGCACCGGGGAATTCACAGGCAAACTCTTTGCCCTGGAAATAGTTGTCAAGAAAGAGAGCAAGGCTCGATATTTCGGAGTGGGGCTGGCCCGTTACCGCTACATTGTAATCCGCAAGCCCGTAGATATCCCCGGGCACTTTCTCGGCACCCACGATAACAAGAATCTTGTTGTGCGGCCGGATCTCACCGATCACATCGGGGAGGTTGAGACCGTACATGGTGAGGTGAACAACAACGCCGCCCTGTGCCTTCCAGTCCCGGATGCAGGCGCGGTACTTCACGTTATCTTCGCAGAAGAACTCGCCGCCCCAGCGTTCCACTACATCGTTGATGCTCTCTACTACGCCCTTGTCGGCACTGGCAAGATACATGCCCTTGGCTCCCAGGGCCCGGGCGGTGAGACCGACATGGGTCGTTACGCGCTGGTCGCGTTCAGGGCGGTGGCCAATCCGGAGGATGGCGACTTCGTGTGTTGTCATGGTGATCGTTTCTTCTCCCTGATGACGCCGTCTTCAAAAACTATCGGGAAGTCATCAGAATATTTTACCTGGGTTTTTATGAGGGACTCGCCAAAGCTGAGCACCCGCACGGTATCGTTCTTCCGCTCGATCAGGAGTGCCTGGTGGAGCCGGGCAAGTGAGGACTCTATGGTGGCTGCATCCAGTCCGCTGACCTCAGCTATTTTTTCTGTTGGTACCACGGGTTCGCGGGCTATGATGTGGTAAATCATCCAGTCGAGGTCCTCATCTTTCACCTTTATTCATTCCCTATAATGGAGAATAAGGATTTCTGCCTGCATTGTTATGGAGGCCATCCAATTAGGATTTTTGCATAAAAACCCATCGCTTTTTTAGTGAT
>JBAXDE010000265.1:0-3164 GCA_037141115.1 Methanomicrobiales archaeon
ATGATTAGAGATCAGGGCGTTTTCGATTTTACAGTAAATTGTTTACACTATCGCTTCGAACAGAATTGTCAACGATATTAGCTATTATTGATAGTAATTTGTCTCAGTAAAATACAACCTCCCTACAACCATTTCCCCAACCAACTGCCGGGCAGCCATTATGTAAATCGATAAAGAAAGAGCATACTCCTCAACAAGAGAAGTGTAATCTGAAAATACAACCACCTCGCTCTTATAATCGAGCACCACCCTGCTCCCATCATCCAGTTCACACAACCGGTCAATCTTCCCAGTCACCCTCTTACTGTCAATAGTAACAACAAATGGAACCTCACAATACGACCGCTTCACCCGCTTCATCAGATCCGAAGAGAAAAACGCAGAACGAATTTCCTCACATTGCCGGACATGCTCCTCCGAATATTGTCCGTATTCCTTCAGCACGGTCGAAGCATCCCGGCCCTGCAGCACCTCATGAATGATCGTGCCCTTGATAGTACCGGCAACTCCCAGTAAATATTTCGATGCTACCGATTCCCGGGCCGGTCCAGGTCCCGCACTTCCCCGCACACTCATCCGGCACAACAAGCAACTCCGGAGAAACCCGCCCCGTCTCAGCAGAAATCGCCAAAGGATTAGAAACAATCGAAAGACGCAGTCCGGAAGGCAACACCAATCCCCCAGCCGAAATAGCATCGCCAGTCACCGATAAAGAAGTAAACACCCACTCGATCCGGGACCGAGAAAGGTCCAAAGATAACCCAATATCAGATGGCGCAGTCCCACTCATGAACAGATGATCCCGGGCCCGGGTCAAGGCCACATACAACAGCCGCTTCCTCTCGGCCCGCTCCTTCTGGCGCTGCAACTCCCGCAGCATCACCAGCACAGCACTTTCGGTCATCTCGTAATTGTCAGCCGGGTTCGGAACCTTCATCCCCACCATCAGCGGGTTGTCCCCAATCATGATGGGGCCGGGGCGGTCCCGGAAACCGGAGCCCATGTCCGGCACGAACACAATGGGGAACTCCAGGCCCTTGGCCGCATGGACCGTCATGATGTTGACGGCATTCTCCGCAAGGGCATCGAGAGGGGCCTCGCCACTACCCTCACTGACCTGACTGAGCTCAGATAAACCGAAACGAAAAGCAGCCAGCCGATAATTTCGTCACTGCGATAGAAAAATGCAAATAGGGAAAAACCCGGGCGCCCCTATCGACGCCGGCGACCTCTTTTTAACCCGTCAGGACTCTTCTAAATCAGCTCTGTCAAAAACAAGATAGCCATCGTCCCAAGGCACGCTCTTCCTCGCGGACTACGATGTATTGAGCTCTTCTAATTTTTCAGAATACCAGAGCCTCGATGTGAGGAATCTTTCATCAGAATCACAGGCCATCGATTTTGCCCATCTTGTATCCCTCCTCAGGACCTTCACCAGTGAGAAGGAACTGAGCCTGACCATTCGCGGACGACAGCGATCTGAAAAATTTCAGGTGGCGATTCCCGGCTGCGGTCACCGGGTCGAGGTCAAGGGAGTACAGATAGAAGTCGATGCGGGATATGAGAGCCCGGAGAGGATCTATCTCTTTGAGGCAAAGCTGGGTCGTGTCGAGGATTTCAATATCCGCCAGTTGTATTATCCATACAAAGACTGGTCATGCAGATCCACAAAAGAGGTCATTCCCCTCTTCTTTGTCTATACGAACGGGCTTTTCTATATCCTGCAGTTTGCATTCGGGGAGGAATACGGGGAACTGCGCTGTGTCAGGAGCAAATGTTTCACGGTGAACGAGCCGGTAAAACAGCCGGTGAACCTGAAACAACTCCTGGCAGAATCCCGGATTGAACCGGAGCCGTCTGTTCCCTACCCGCAGGCAAACGATCTCGACAAGGTGATTGATATTGTCACCAACTTCCATTCTGCGGGTCTTTCGAATAAGCCGGCCATTGCGGAATTTTTCGAGTTCGATGAACGCCAGGGAGATTATTACGCGAATGCCGGGTATTATCTCGGGCTGCTGAAACGGGTTCCTTCGTCTGTTGAATTCTCACTGACGCGGGAAGGGGAATACATTGCGAAGTCGGAGAACCGTTCCCGGCGGAATCTGTTGTTGCTGAAGCAGATGTTGAAGAGGCCTTCGTTTCATGAGATTATCCGGTTGTTTGATTCCCGGAACCGGGATTTGTCTTCGTTGAGTGTTGAGGTTCTTGCTCCGATAATTCAGAGGCATGTGGAGTTGAATGAGACGACAGCGAGGAGACGGGCTTCGACGGTGATGAGCTGGCTGCGGTGGATGGTTGCGGGGATGGAGTTTGAGTGAGATTTTCCGAATTTCACTCTACAATAATATATGCATCCGGGGCCGGTGAGAGCGTGGGGTGTTTGGCCGGATCGTGGAAAGGGAGGGCTCCGGACATGTGCTTACCAGCGCTGAGAGTAGGAGCGAGAGAGGGAATGGGCTGGGGGATGCGGGAGGTAAGGCCGGTTTGGTAATTGGAGGGTACTCTGATATTGACCTCGAAAATATTGTAAGAAACGATGAATATTTCATACTATTAACGAGTGAAGAGTACGAACTGTTAAGAAACATTCAATACAGTTATTTTGTTAGAACAGACATACACCTACATCATAACTATTAGGAGAAATTAATGAGAAGCGATTTGATTAAGTCGTTATTCAAAGCTTATGCGGAAAAGAATGATTCAAAATTTGTAGATATAGCCAATGAAATTATTTCTGAAGAATCGAAAAAAAAGCATAATTTGTTTGCTAGTGAACTACGAGATGTTCTGAATAATCAACATCAAACAAATTTTCGAATAGATTCTCTTTCAAGACGATTTCGACAAAATATTCCTATCCCTCGTGATAGCGAAAGAGGTTTCCCACTTTTAGAAATTCGTGAATATCATTGTAGTTTTAACGATCTAATATTAAATCAAGAAGTATCTGATAAACTGCTGACAGTATCTAATGAATTTCAAAATCAAGAATTATTAAAATCATATGGTCTAAAACCCAAACAAAAAATTCTGTTTTGCGGTCTTCCTGGTACAGGCAAGACATTAAGTGCTAAAGTATTAAGTTCAGAATTAAATCTCCCATTAGTATCCTCTCGAAAAAGTGGGGGAAGGTATAAATCCGGTCACAAATATATTAT
>JBAXDE010000266.1:0-3163 GCA_037141115.1 Methanomicrobiales archaeon
GGAGAACCGTTTGTCCCATCAGTAGCTCTGGGGTCAGTGTAGATAGTCACAAAATATTTGAGTACGTCAACGGGGCCCATATCGCCGGGGATGGGATTATTGAGGTGCCGATCGTGACAAATACCGGGCGGACATTTATTTACCGGCAGGAAAGTGTGAACGGGGAATTTGTCGTTCCCTATTCAACAACAGGAAATCATTATGAGGTCCGGGCAACCGGCCCGTATCATATTACCGGTACATCCCGGCATATTTCCGTGACAGAAGATGATGTGATGACGGGAAATCTTGTTAAAGGGTAACTTGTTTAAGGATGAAAATTTGTACGAAAACAAAACATCTGATGTTGACTAATCGTTCCCATGAGAGGTGATTAAACATGATGCGGGGATCCTATCTGCATCAGTTACCGGTGTCATCGGTTAAGCCAGAATTCCGTTGTTTAACCTCTTTTTTGCGCACAAGAGTGTCCAAAGATTACGCAGGATTTCACTCGCCGCAAACGCGAAACGTCGGCTCCACAAAACCAAAGTCCACTGAATTGATACACGGTTTTTCCTTAACCGATGACCGATGGCATCAGTTATTATATACCACCGCAGTGGTATATGGTGGTATGCCAGGTGTGTCATCAATCAAGATATCTGATTCAGTAAAAGAAGTACTGAGTAGCATTAAGGTGCATCCGAGGGAGACCTATAGTGACGTGATAGAACGCCTGGTAATCCATACCCATGATGGAGTTCTTCCGGGCCACATCCCCCTCCAGTATGTGAAGATTAAAGGAACTATTCGGGAACTCTGTAATCCAATCGATCTCTCTTTTGAGGTTGAAGAGAGAGAGTACATCATTTATAATAATGAATACCACCTGCTCGTAGTCGCACCGGACCTGCATACTGGACTAAAAGAGATCAATAAACAATTTGAAGAGAACTGGAATGATTACATCGATCAAAATGAGGGGGAACTGACACCCGGAGCTCTCCATTTCCGGAATACATTGCTCTCACTTTTCACTGAGGCGATCTGATGGGTTCACGAATGAATCATACCATCCTCAAAGCACTCAGGAAGAAGGGATTTTCTCAAAAGATGTCCGGTCACATCAAGCTGACGTTTAGATATAGCGGCATGGATACATCGATGCGCACCTGGGTTAGTCATGGGAAGAAAGAGATCAGCGATCGGCTGCTTGGCATTATGGCAGAACAAATCAGTCTCTCCCGTAAGCAGTTCGATGATCTGATAGACTGTTCACTTGGCGAGAGTGAACTGATCGCGCTGTACGAGGAGAAGGGAGTCCTATGAGTAATTCGGTGATAGTGTGTGATCGTAGCCGATGTTGTGACACAACAAAAAAAAAGGTGTCGCTGAACCGGAGCAGGCGTGCTCCGTTATCCTCTGAAAAAATAGACTGACGTCTCCCGATCACGAGGCGGAACGAATGGACAAAGGTCTCCCTTATAGAGGTACGGGGAATCAATGCCCTTAAGAGGCTGTTGCATGACTATTTTCGATTGTATTTTTGTGCCAATTGAGGTCAGAAATATCCCTGCATTTCTGTCAGAATGCATTCTCTCCATAACCCATTATACAAATAGATTAATTTTTTCGAGTTATGCAACAGCCTCTTAAAAGGCCGTCATATCCACACGGGTAGACTATCTGCGGGAATACTCTTTATGAGCCATTTCAATCGTCGTGATTTTTTCGATCTTTATGACATTTACATCAGTTTCGATGATATAAAATACCGTAAAAGATCTGCTGACATGAAGACGGTACACCGCAGGAGGATGGGGGTAATCAAGTTTTTCCTTGTTACCTCCAAGAAACGGATCTTCTTTCAGGTCAAGGATTTTTTCAATAATAATGTGCCGGGTTTTTTGGGGCAGCTTTTTTAGGAATTTTTCTGCTTTACTTTCAATGACAAGAGTAAACAAGTTCTCTTTGCTCCCCTGCGCGTTAATCGCCTTTCATAATCTCTTCCGGGTCAAAGGCTACAAACTCACCGGTCCTGTCAATCTCGGTTATCATCCTCCAGTCCCGGTAGTCCCGTTCGCGCTGGATCATGCCGGCAAGCAGTTCATCATAACTCTGTCCGGCTTCTTTTAAATCATACAAGTTCACCCACGTGAGTTCTTTCACCGGAATGCGCTTGATCTGATTACCACCGGTTTGAGTGGCGCTGGAAGACATACAGATTCATTGACCGACAGGACATTTAAAATTGTGCACATTTGCCTCAATGTACAAAAATGCCATAATGAGCAACCTGATTCTGTCCTTCTCTCTCGTTCCCGACAAATACGGAGTGTTCCATGAATGTACGGATCCCGGCTCTGCTGAATACCTGTGCCAGAGTACAGGTGACAGGGGATTTTACCATCAGAGCCTGATTGCAGAGTGACAGAGTTTCTGTTTCTTAAATCACTTCCCGGTAATAGTCCTCCACATCGGCCGCAATGCAATCCCAGTCAAATGATGCAGCTGTTGCTATGCATGCCTCCTTCATTTCAGCGTGACGCTCTAACGCAGTACGAATTTTATCGGCAAGATCTTTTGCCGACAGGGTGCAGATGAATCCGGTCTTTTCGGTAATAAGTTCCCGTATCGCGTTTGCCGGATGATCGACAGTTATGACCGGTATCCCGCAGGCCAGTGCCTCCAGCGCCGCGATGCCAAAGCCTTCCCGTGTCGATGGCAGGACACAGATTTTTGCAGACTTCATCCGGGCGATGATCTCATCATGATCGTCCCGGAATCCGATGATACGCACGTGGGACTCCAGCGAGAGTTCGTGGATCAGTCGCACAATGGTTTCACGTTCCGGGCCTTCACCGATGATCAGCAGCTGATACTTTTTGTCTTTGTTGGAGAGGATGCCCATCGCACGGACAAGCAGGTCCACATTTTTTTCCCGGATCAATCGGCCGACAAAGATGATGTCCGAGGTTTCACTGTGGGGCTGAATCATACTCATTCGTTTCAGGTCAACGCCATTTGGGATGATCCGAACATTTTTTTTGCCGTTTAAGGTCATGAGATTGTTTGCCGTGGTTGCTGAAACGGCAATCATCGCGGGCGTGAGCCGGGACACCCACCATTCGTATCCTCTCGAAAAAGTGGGGGAAGGTATAAATCCGGTCACAAATATATT
>JBAXDE010000267.1:0-3162 GCA_037141115.1 Methanomicrobiales archaeon
GACCAAAAATCCCAACGCATTAGAGTTGTACTATGTGTGGTATCGTTGGCATCGTTGATGCTGGCGGTGCAGCCATCCAGCTTTATTATGCCTTGTATGCTCTCCAGCACCGTGGGCAGGAGAGCGCCGGGATTTCAACGTTCGATGGCCTGAACCTCCAGAAATTCAAGGGGCAAGGCCTTGTCGCCGACGTTTTTACCCCCTCCGTTTTAACAGACCTTAAAGGTTCGGCCGGTATCGGTCACGTCCGGTACCCGACAACCGGGGCAAACCTTCCTGAGAACATCCAGCCGCTTAATTTCCAGTTCAAGGATCATTTCATATCGATCGCCCATAACGGGAATCTGGTCAATACCGCAGAACTCCGGGCGGAGTTCGAGCAGAGTGGCCAGATCTTCATCACCACCACCGACACCGAGATTATCGCAAAGATCCTGATCAATGAGATCATCAATAAGGGCTGCGTAGAAGATGCGGTTCATATCTGCATGCGCAAACTTGGGGGTTCATATTCAATAGTCGTGATGATCGACGGGATCATTTATGCATTCAGGGATCCGCTTGGAATCAAGCCGTTCTGTATCGGAAAGACCGAGAATGGCTACATGGTCGCTTCCGAAAGTGTTGCTGTCGATGCACTGAATGCAAAGTTCATCCGGGATGTGAATCCCGGGGAACTGATCCGGATCGATGCAGACGGGGTAAAGTGTACCCAGATTGCAGTGGCCGGCAAAAGGGCGCACTGCATCTTTGAATACATCTATTTCGCCCGGGCCGATTCGATCATTGACGGTGTTCTGGTTTATACGGTGCGACGGCAGATCGGTCAGAAACTCTTTGAAGAGGAACCCGTAACGGCTGACTCCGTCTGTTCGGTTCCTGACTCTGGAACTGCGTACGCGATCGGGTACGCAGAAGCGTCGAAGATTCCCTTTGTGGAATCCCTGATGAAGAACAGGTACATGGGGCGTACGTTCATTATGCCCTCTCAGAAAGAACGGGAAAAAGCGGTCCGGATCAAGCTCAACCCGATACCTTCACACCTGAAGGAAAAATCCATAGTGCTGGTCGATGACAGTATTGTGCGGGGTACTACGTCGAGACGGATCATTGAGATGATGCGGGAAGCAGGCGCGCGGGAGATTCACATGCGCATTGGCTCTCCGGCTATCAAGGCACCCTGCTATCTTGGAGTTGACATGCCCACCCGCGAGGAGTTGATCGCGAGTAACCGGATCGAAGAAGAGGTCCGGCATTGCATCACGGCAACATCTCTTCACCACATCTCGCTCGATGCACTTGTAGAGGCGATTGGGATTGGGCAGGAGGATCTCTGCACGGGTTGTCTCACAGGGTGTTACCCGGTCCAGATTGATGGCGAGCATGCGAAGTCACGGCAGATCGATTTTATTGATGGAACGTATCAGTCAAAACTCGGTACGTTTGAAGCTGAGATATAAGGCCGTTCAATGTCGGCTCTTGGGAAGAATGCCATTTTTATTTTTCTATTCTCTTTTTAGCACTGGGTAGTTATCCCGGTAGAAATGGGAGTCGTAAATTCCTAAACAAAATCATATCGCCAATTATCCCGGTAAATGCTTCACACCCCCCCGGTTATTTTTCTCTTTGATGGAATGAAATGACACTCCGTTCATCTCTTCATAGCATCATCACAGGCAGAACGGATTTGAATGTGATTGTTTTTGGATTGAACAATTGCCCGGTTAGAACAAAAACTTTTTTTAGTATGGAAATATTATTGATTTTTATTTCTCAGGAAAATCGTTCGAGGATGTGATTACGAATGGGAAAGAGCTGTCGCTACCATCGGGATCAGGGTAGACGGAGTAGAAATGAGGAACGCCCGGATTCAAAGAACCCGGACGATGATTCGTACGATGATGTGATGGACATTTATGCAGATCAGTCGGACTTCAGCAGTGAGTATTATGGGTATAATGAAGAGGACGAGGATGATATTCGAGAGTTGAATCCTTCAATATGAAGTTCATTTATGCGACAGGAAACTTGGACATTCGCGTCTTTTTATTCCAGTCTCTCTAAAAAACTCTGGCGATTCTGCAACGGTACCCGTTTGAGTTCCGTCGCGATCTTGTATCATTCTCTCTACCCCAAGGAACGCAGTTGAAGATCGCATTACCTTCGGCTGGTTTGAGTTTTTTTAAAAATGAGTTGGCCGAGTATCAGCCGCTGATAGTGTTTTTGGGAAATGCATAGTGTGAGAAATCCCAGGGGCCATCCAGATGTTTGACTTTGCCCCGGGCCCTCACAGTACCGGCGTTTTATCTCCCACTTCCATCAGATGAGGTAGGCGAGGAGATACAGGACAAATACCGGGATGAATACCACAATCCATGCCAATCGGTTCCAGGTAAAGACCGGTTGGCCATCGAGCGGTTTGACCGGGATGAGTGAGAAGACGATTTGAACGAGGTTGATTGCAAGGCCGGTTGTCCCAATCATCGTCCAGATCCCGCCTAACGGGATGAGCAGGGCAAATACTGCTGCACATGCAAGGCTCACCAGTGGGCCGGCAAGCATGGCAATCCCGAGCGTTTTCTTATCTCCGCTGGGATCCTCCTCTATCTTTGTCGTGAGGGGCTGCGAGAATACATTGCCGAAGAACCATGCGGAAAAGAAGGTCATGATGAGACCTGTTGTGCTGAACTTCAGTTCCGATTTCATGACAAATTTGCGGGCCACAAAGTAGTGGGCCAGCTCATGCAGTACGACGACAACCCCGGAGACGAGGATGTAGGTCGCAATGACTACCGGTAACATGCCGGCTCGCTCGGCTACCACAAACGCAAGGCCATAGAGCGCTGCACCGGTGCCAAGGATGAGGACCTGCGTGTAGTTGGGAAGAAGCGGGTTTCTTGCAGCATCGAGGGAACGGGAGATGGGGTTGTTCTGTCGCTCCAGAAGTTCCGCTGCATGGTCTTCTGCATGACCTGCGAGCCGGTCACTGAAAAAGTCGGTAACCGGTCGGAACAGGTGCTGGAAGAAGGTAAGGATCTGCCCCAAGAGTGTGCCAAAGAACCCTCCTGATGCTGAGGCTCCCAAACTCCCTGCCAGGGCGACTGACCCGGCCATCGCGACTCCGGTGGCAACAGCTCCCAGGGGTTTTGCATAGGGGGGAAG
>JBAXDE010000268.1:0-3158 GCA_037141115.1 Methanomicrobiales archaeon
GTTATTAAAAAGGTTGAACGGATAGTAGTCCGGTCTTAACCTGACATGAGTGGCTATCATACAGGCAATGATCAAAAGGAAACCACTCGCTACGATAAAAACGTGGCGAGAATGGGCAGGCATAATTCCCAAATGCACTATCAGAATAAAAAGATAATACCAGTAATCATTCCGCGACCATTCCGGTCCGCCACATTCTGTATCCGATAATGGCCTTCAAATTCTATAAAACGTTGATCGGCTCACATCCACAGGCTCAAGACCCGGAACGCGATCCCGCCAATGGCAATCGCCAGGATGATCTCGGCTGCGGAGATCGCGAGCGCTTTTCTCCAGCCGAACTCCGATGCGAGCACGAGAATTACCGAGATGCAGGGGATGTAGAGCATCGATACTAGGGCAAGGACAATCAGCTGCACCGGTGTCAGGACAGCGGCAAAATTCGTTGTCCCGAAGATCACCGCAAGCGTGAGGATCGTCAGTTCTTTCCGTACGATTCCGAAGATCAGCGTAATCCCGATGACAGCCGGAAGCCCAAGCCAGAGGACCGTCACGGGAGCGAGTACCGCATTCACCGGGTTTAAGAGTCCCACTGCATAGAATGCCTGGATCAATGCGCTCCCGAGGATATAGGCCGGGAATACGATCCAGACAAGCGACTTTGTCCGGGCCCAGGTCTGCTTAATGACTACCGAAACAGAGGGAACATGGTAATCCGGCATCTCCATGATCAGCCCCACTGATTCACCCGGTACTGCTTTGAACGCGATCCTTCCCACGAGAATGATCAGGAGGATATCGAACGCATAGAGTGCGAGTGCCCACCAGATATTGACGAACGCGGCAACCAGTCCAAGGATGACGACCGTCCGTGCAGTACACGGCACAAGCGTTACCAGGAACGCGGCAAGCGTCTTTTGTTTCGGGGTTTCCATGATCCTGCATGAATAGATGGCAGGAACATTGCACCCGTACCCGAGGATAAGGGGGATGATCGCTTTGCCGTGCAACCCTAGTTTGTGCATGCCGCGATCGAGCATCATAGATATGCGGGTGAGGTACCCGGAGTCCTCTATGACAGCAAGCAGTATGTAAAACGGCAGCACGTACGGGATGACGAGGGTTACTCCCGCGACAAAGCCGGTGAATGCCCCGTTCCAGAGAATGTCCATGATCGGTCCGGTAACTACCGGTTCGTACTGTTCGAACTGCGACAGGAAACTGGCGAGCAATGCCGAAACCTGTGCCCCGATCAGGAATGTCCAGACCAGCAGACCACCAATCACGGCAATAACCGCGAGATACCCGAAGATTGGGTGGAGGGCGACAGAATCAAGTTTATCGGTCAGGCTCTTTTTCTGCGGTCCTTCGCCCGGCGCCCGCATGATGAGCACTTCAGCCGCGATCCGGTCTGCGATCTGGTACCGCTCCGCGCTCATGACGACACAGGCCGGTTCCCCGTGCATGGCTTCAATCTCACCCGCGAGCTGTCCAGCATTTGTAACGATACTACGGTCCTGTTCGCTTACCATCTGCACGATTGCCGGATCGCGTTCGAGCAGTTTGATCGCGGTCCAGCGTACGGGGTAGTGGGTGGTGACGGTATCCAGCAGGGAGCTAATCTTTCCAATCCGCTCTTCTACCTCCTTGCCATAGCGGAGGACCGGTGGAACCGGGTGATTCTGCATGAGATCCGTGATTGCCTCTGTGAGGTCTGCGATTCCCTTGCCTTTGATGGCAACCGTCGGGATAACCGGAACACCGAGAAGTGCAGAGAGTTTCTTTATATCGATCGTCATTCCTTTCTTTTCGGCCAGGTCTATCTGGTTGACCGCGATCATCAGCGGGGGTGAGAGTTCGAGGAGCTGGATCGTGAAGAACAGGTTGCGTTCCAGTGCCGAGGCATCGATGACGTTGATCACCGCATCCGGGTGTTCGAGCGCGATAAAATCCCGCGAAACCAGTTCCTCCATCGAGTACGTTGAGAAGGAGTAAATGCCTGGCAGATCGATAACCCGTATTCTTTTCCCACTGTGCAGCAGGAGTCCTTCCGCACGCTCAACGGTCTTTCCCGGCCAGTTGCCGATGATCTGGTCAACACCGGTCAGCTGGTTGAAGATCACGCTCTTGCCGACATTGGCATTACCGGCAAGGGCAATGGTATAATCCGCACCCTTAATCCCGGACTCCTTTCCCGTTGAGCAGCCTTTGCATTCCCCGCAGCCACTCATGGTTCACCCACGACAGGAGCTTCAATAAAGATACTCTCGGCAATTGCGTGATCAACAGCGAGTTTCGTTCTTCTTACAAGGATCTCGACAGGTCCGTCCATAGGTGTTTTTTTCAGGATGGAAACGGTTGTACCTAGGGTGAGACCGAGATCGGAGAGGCGCTGGACCACTTTGCAGTCCCCCCGAATGAATGCGATCCGGCCTTTCTGTTCCGGGTTGAGATCTGTTATTGGCAGGATCTTTTTATCACGGGTGGCAACGGGCATATCGGCTTTACCTGCACCGTCGCATTCGGCACAGCTTCCCACCCCTTTATTGCAGGGGCTGATCGGACTGCCATGCGGGCAGTGTGCCGGGGCTGCGAGCATCTTGCAGAGTGCATTCTCCGTTTCTCCGGAGATTGTGTGTTCCATTTTGCATGCTTCATCGTGGACCTTTTCCCGGTTCAGATGGAGGACATCGGTTAAGAACACTTCAAGGAGCCGGTGCTTACGCTTGATCGTTCCGGCAATCTTTTTTCCTTCACTCGTCAGGGTTGCACCCTTGTACGGCTCATACGCGATCAGCCCCTTCTCCGAAAGACTGCGGAGCACTTCGGTTACGCTTCCCGGGGCGACCTTGAGACATTTTGCTATTGCGGTGGTTTTAGCTGAACCGTCCCGTGATTCGAGATCATATATAGTTTCGAGGTATTCCTCGATTTGTTCCTGAGCCATTGTAATGGGTATTTAGATCTCCCTAAATATTAAATGTTTAGGTTGACCTAAAGATTACCGTTTTGCGATCTGAGTGCCCGTTCACTATCCCTGATCAGATCCCCCCTCCATGGTCTGAATCCAAATAAACCCTATACGGGCATTTTTCCCCTTCCTGCCATTGTTTTCGCCAACTCAAAAATGATCCAGAGCGCCAATCCGAAATTGATCC
>JBAXDE010000269.1:0-3153 GCA_037141115.1 Methanomicrobiales archaeon
TAAATCAATTAGACCAAGAACACTTTTATCCGTTTAGTGGCAAACTTGGGCTGAAATAGTTACGTGAGATGATTTTTATGGGGAAGAAGGCATTTATCACCGGAATTACCGGACAAGACGGTTCGTATCTCGCTGAGTTATTATTATCCAAAGGGTACGAAGTCCACGGCCTTGTCCGGAGATCTTCGACATTTAACACAAGCCGGATTGACCAGATATATGTAGACCCCCACGACCCTCATGCCCGGATGTTTCTTCATTACGGGGATCTTTCCGATTCGGAACAGATCGCCAATATCATGTACAACTTCAAGCCGGATGAAGTGTATCATCTTGGCGCCCAGAGCCATGTCCGGGTGAGTTTTGAGACCCCGGAGTACACCGGCAATGTGGTAGCCCTCGGTACTACCCGGCTTCTTGAGGCTGTACGAAGAAGCAATCAGGGAATGAAATTTTACCAGGCATCCTCCAGCGAGATGTTTGGATCTGCATCCCCGCCACAAAAAGAAGATACCCTGTTCCAGCCCCGCAGTCCCTATGCCTGTGCGAAACTCTATGCCTACTGGATGACCCGGAATTACCGCGAGGGGTACAATATGTTTGCCGCCAATGGGATTCTCTTCAATCATGAATCCCCCCGGAGAGGAGAGACCTTTGTCACGAGAAAAATCACCCGGGGTATTGCCCGGATCCTCGCAAAAAAGGAACAACATCTGTATCTCGGAAATCTTGATGCCCGGCGTGACTGGGGATTTGCACCTGAGTACGTGGAATGCATGTGGGAGATCCTCCAGCAGAAGGAAGCTGATGATTATGTCATTGGCATTGGGGAGACCCATTCGGTGAAAGAATTCCTTGACGCAGCTTTTGCCTATGTTGGTCTCGATGTTGAGAAACATGTCAGGATTGATCCCAAGTACTTCCGGCCTACGGAAGTGGAAGTGCTCATCTCAAACCCGGAGAAAGCCCGGAAGAACCTTGGGTGGAACCCGAAGATCCGGTTTGAAGATCTGGTGAAGATTATGATGGATGCGGATATGCGTGCGAGTGGTCTTGCTCCTGTTGGGGAAGGGGATGCAATTCTTAAGAAAAAGTTCCCGAATAAATGGTGGAAATCTGATTAATTGTATCCTCATTTTATCATGAGAACCATCTGTTTTTACATCAGTGATTATGGCTATGGCCATGCAACCCGGTCAATTGCATTGATCCGGAAAATTCTTTCTCATTATCCGGATTGCCGTATTATTGTCAAATCGGAAGGCCCGTTCGATCTCCTCTCGAAGTCTTTGCAGGATCCCCGCATATCGGTAATCCGGTCACGCAATGATATCACTATTCCACTTCTCTCCACCGGAGCGGTGGATGGTGAGAAGACACGAATTCTTTTAACCGAATGGCAGGAATCGTGGTCCGACTATGTTGCCCGGGAAGTGCAATTCTGTAAGGAGCTGGGGGTTGATCTCATCCTCTCAGATATCGCACCACAACCATTCCTTGTTGCAGAAGATCTGGGTATCCCTTCTGTGGCGATCTCAAATTTCTCCTGGGACACCATCTACCAGCATATCGTTCCGGCAATGACTGAATTTATTGATGACATACGATCTGCATATTCCTGTGCAACTCTTGCCTGTGTCCTTCCGTTTCAGCTCCCGATGAATGCATTCAGAAAAACCGTTACGGTCAGTCTTTTGTCTCGTGAGGTAACCGTTCCCCGGAATCTTATGAGAGAACAACGGGGACTGGATGAAGATGATATCGTGGTCTTCTTCAACCCCCGGTGCCGGGTGGATCCGCCGGGTCCTGAGATTTATAAAAAACTCTCCGAGGAAAAGATCAGGCTCATCATGCCATCGGCATCTGCCGCCCGGCATCCCCAAATAATTTCCATTCCCTCCTCAGAAACAGAATCCCAGAACTGGATTGGGATGTGCGATCTGGTGGTGACCCGGTGCGGTTACAGCACCGTATCTGAAGCAGTCAAGGCCAAAGTCCCGCTCGTTGTCTGGGAGCGCCCGGGTTTTATCGAAGATACTGCGATTGCAGCTGATATCGAGCGTCTTGGTGTTGGCAGATCACAGGATTACAATGAGATCCGTTCCCTTGACTGGATTGCAGAACTACCAGGCCTCTCCCGTTACAAACAACATTATGTGCAGATAGCACCGAATTATAGTAACAGCGGATCGAACGACATCCTCTCTTGCCTTAAGGAGTATATTGCATGACATTCTGGGACAACAAACAGATCCTTCTCACGGGTGGCGCCGGGTTTCTTGGCTCTCATATCGTTGAACACTTAACGGAACAGGGAGTTCAAAAAAAACAGCTGGATATCCCCCGCAGCAAAGACCTTGATCTCCGGAAATGGGAAAATTGTGTCAAAGCAGTTAAGGGCAAGGATATTGTCGTTCATCTTGCCGCAAAAGTCGGGGGTATCGGGTTTAACCAGAACTATCCCGGCGAACTGTTCTATGACAATGCCATCATGGGCATCCAGCTCATCGAGGCTGCACGGCAGGAGGGTGTGGAAAAATGCGTTATTCTCGGTACCGTTTGCGCGTATCCGAAATTCACCCCGGTACCTTTCAGCGAGGATGAACTCTGGAACGGCTACCCGGAAGAGACCAATGCCCCGTATGGGCTGGCAAAAAAAATGCTGCTCGTGCAGTCCCAGGCATACCGGCAGCAGTACGGGTTTAATTCCATCTATCTCCTGCCCGTGAACCTCTATGGCCCCCGGGACAATTTCAACCCGGAGAGTTCGCATGTAATTCCGGCACTCATCAAGAAATTTGTGGATGCTATCCGTGTGAAGAAGTCTTCCGTTGATATCTGGGGCACCGGTGCTGCATCCCGTGAGTTCCTCTACGTGGAGGATGCTGCACGGGCAATTGTCCTTGCCACGGAACGGTATAACAAATCTGAACCCGTCAACCTGGGTGCCGGCAAGGAGATCTCCATTAAGGAACTGGTCACCATCATCCGGGATGAGACCGGTTTTACCGGCGAGATCCGGTGGGATGCCAGTAAACCGGATGGGCAGCCGCGACGGTGCCTGGTTACTTCCCGGGCCGAGAAGGAGTTTGGGTTTGTGGCAAAGGTGCCGTTTGATGAGGGGTTGAAGCGGACGGTGGAGTGGTACCGGGC
>JBAXDE010000270.1:0-3147 GCA_037141115.1 Methanomicrobiales archaeon
TACTAATATCTGATGGATATCTATGTTTTCAAAATTAACCTGACGGCAGTGGATAATCAGGAAGTGCCATCTATCAGGTTATGTTATGTTGATAGATTTTGACAGGTGAGGAGCCATGCGAGGGTTATCACGACACTTTATCGTTCCATTCAGGCCGCGAGTTCCTCGACGATCATATCCCGCGTGCTCCACGAGACCGGTGTAACCTCGTAATTCCTGAATATGTCCAGCACTTCACCGGATATCGCGTGTTCTGCATTGTTCAGGATGGCGTACGCTTTTGAATCCGGTGACCGGACTTCCTTGGTATCGATCCATGAGAAGACCACGGTCTGAGCGGTGTCGCGGGCCGGGCGATTGACGGCCTGGAGGATTCGCTCGGGCTGGCTCCGGGATTTCGGGATAACGAAATCAAAGAGGTGATCGAGTCCGCTCCTGCCGGTGAACTTTGCTTTGGGCGTGTAGCGGATATCGTGGAGATCGAGCCATGCTATTACGTCTTCGAAAAAAACACTCGCGACCGTGGGCATTGCCAGGTAAAACAGATCATTGATAGCAAGCATTGCCTGTATCAGGTTGTGCTTTTTCTGGGCGAAGTTGTCCTGGGATGCCCGAATGATAAGTTCCCCGTTGGCCAGCTGTACGCCGAACCCATTGAGTGTCATGGTCATGAGGGCAAGTCTCTTGGGGGTGTCGAGCTTGCACCCGGACCGTTCGAGATCCCCGAGAATATAACCATCGTCGCTGAGGAGGTAGTCGCCATTCTGGCGTTTGATATAGATCTGGAGATAATCGTTGTGGCGATCGAGATACGGCGTCGTGATCTCGACCCATTCTTCGACCTGCCGGAGCGTGGTCGTATCCTTAAGCCACGAGATATAATTTTCCAGCAGTTGGTTCGTTTCAGCGATCATCAGATAAGCCCCCGGTGTAAGTTGGGCGGATGTGTGATATTACAATAGTTCATGAAATCTTGTAATTTGTCCAGATGCATATTCACATTCGAAATCTTTGAGGTCGTCTGGTCATTTTGTCCATCGGATTGTCCAGATGCATATGCAAGGGGAAGACTTGGAAACTGACTTGCTAAACGGTTACCGTCAAGCCCGGCATCTGATCCCATGTCCGGCCTTCGAGAACCCTGCCGGCCCGTTTCTTGATTACGCCACCCCACTGTTTGAAGAAGAACGGTACGTTCGAAGTTAGGCAGATGTCCCTGATATCCGTCACCCATTCTTCCTGCATTGGCCGGGCACCGGGTCCCGACTCCCCGCCAACAATAACCCAGTCGATACCGTCAAGGTTCAGACCCGGCAGCGGGCCGATTAATGGCTCCAGCGAGAGAAATTTGACAGGTGCGTGTGTTGCCCGGAGATCATCTATCCTGTAGAGATAATCCTCACTCTCCACACTGACACCCAGCCAGACATTCTTCGGGATTTTGATTGTCTCCTCAATTTCCCTGAACCGATCGGATCGTTTGGTGAGTATCTGGAAGGTATGCCACGAAGCCTTTCTCATGACATCGAAGGTTTTTTTGATAAAAGGTGTCGGGACATCCTTGTGGTAGAGATCGCTCATCGAGTTAACAAAGATCATCCGGGGCTTTCTCCACTCCAGCGGAAGGGGAAGCATTCGTTCCTGAAGGGTCACCTTGAACCCATCACGGTAGTTCGGTTGCCCCATTGCCTGAAGCCGGTACGCCATCCGTTCCGCGTAACAGTTCTTACAGCCCGGGCTTATCTTGGTACAGCCGGTTACCGGATTCCATGTGGGTTCGGTCCATTCGATGCCGGAATTAATTGCCATTTCTTACAATCCCTTTTCTCGTAATTGCTTATTGGTTTTTTCATCAGGTTTATGCCATATTACATATAATTGAACAATAATGGAGGATTTCTATCGCGATAATGAAGGGCTCATTTATGATCGCGTCAAGTGGCATACCCGGAAAAAACATGCCTCCATCGAATCCTACCTGAACATCTTGGTTGAGAATGTCAGAAACCATCCTCCCACGCTGGATATTTTCGATCTTTTCGCTTCGACAGGATTGTGTTACTGTGAAGAAAGTGCGAGATATAAACTCGGCGAGCCGATGTGGAAGGGGTCGGCGATTCTTGCTGCTGAGTGCCTGGAACATTACTCAAATGGACAAAAATTATTCCTCAATACGTACCATCCGAAACCCACTATTTGTGAAGCACAGAAAGTGAATCTGAAACGACTACTAGGAAAATATTCCAAAATAAAACCAACCATCACGACATTAGCGATCGAAGCTGCTATCGATGAAGCCCGGACTCAGTTATCTCCTACGTATCCCAGTTTCTGGATTCTGGATCCGTACAGCTCTTCCGACCTGCCTTGGGAATTTGTCGAGAAGATAGGAAACTTCCGGGGTCAGTGGAAGACCCAGACGGGTCAGATAAGGACCAGAAAGCCGGAGATGATTATCACCCTGATGACATACGGCCTTCAGATGAACATCGATATCAATACTCATATTGTCAGTCACGCGTTGGGGATGGATGAATCGGAGTGGCGACCAAAATACAATGTCCTGATGGAGAAATATCATAACACCCGAAAAGCCCTCATTGACCTCTATGCAGAAAAGTTGACAAAACTCTACGATAAACCCCCGATAATCGTTGAAATTAATACTACTGAAGAGGCGGCGATTGTCTATTGTCTCTTCTTATGCACAGACAGTAATGCGGGTCACTACCTGATGAAACTGAAAGGACTGAAAGATTACACAACATGGGAATATAGCTGAAAAGCAGACGCCAAAAGAATCAGTATCGAGAAAAAAATTCCGGAAGGACAATCGAGATTGTTTGATAATTTTTGAGGTTCAGTTCAACGGATCTCGTGTGTGGTCAAGGAATTTCTCGACCGGAAGCCCGGCCAAGAAAGCAGCTTTCTCCAAGCTGACTTTTTCTTTCTTATAGAGAGAGATTGCGGTGGGAATCCGCTTCCGTATCACCCGCTCACAGACTGCCGATTTCTCCATGAAATCCGGGTATGAAACATAAACGAAAAGGAGGATTTCATCACGCGACAGGTCATTGAGAAACTCCTTGTAACCTGGATTCCCGACAACATGTAACGAGTCTGAAATGAATTTCGCCGTATAATGCC
>JBAXDE010000271.1:0-3143 GCA_037141115.1 Methanomicrobiales archaeon
CCTTAATTGAGATAATCCCGTAATTTATGAACAAGGGCGAGCTGGTTGTTCGCCTCTTTCTTCTTCTCTTTCTCGATGCTGTCCATAATCTGATGGATAGGCTTTGCCAGCTCGTAGATCTTTACCGGGCGGCCCTTGCTCTCGGCCTTGCTCTCACGGCTGGAGATCCAGTCCTGATCAAGCAGGTAGCGCATTGCAATGCTGACTTCCGGCTGCCGGAGATCGGTTCCCCGCTCAATAGCTCTCGAAGTTGCTTCTGGAGTATTTGCAAGAAATACAAGCACCTTTGCCACATTTCTCTTGGTTCCAATCTCAATAAGGAGATTTGCAAACTCCTCTCCCTTCTCTGTAAAATACATTACATTTTCTGTTCTCATGCATCACATCCGCACTATTTTTCTTATGATTACCACTATAAAATATCTAATTGTTGATATATATGCCCTCGTATTGCGGTGCAATTAACCAATAGTATATATAGCATTTATGGAGTTTCCCTTAAAATTAAAAGCGGCAGGGATCAGGCCAGGGTAAAATGAGATGACCGAACAACGGCCAATAGATTTAAAAAAAACTTCAGATCAGACCAATGCTGCGAAGATCTGAAACGATCTTAATTACTGCTTTTGTTGCATCCTCGGGTACCTTGCCGCCCGTGATGATCAGTTTTCCCGATCCAAACAAAAGGACAACGACTTTCGGAACTTCAAGCCGGTAGACCAGGCCGGGGAACTGCTCTGGTTCGTACTCAATCCGGTCGAGATTAAAACCGACAGCAATCTTGTTTAAGTTAATCGGGGTTGCAAGATCTGCAGAGGTGACGATGTTCTGGATCTTGTATTCCAGTTTATCAGAGATATCAATTCCCAGGTCACGCAGAAGACCACCAAGAATATTGAGACCTTTACTCAGGCTGTCGATACTCTTTGCACCGGTTAACACCACTTTTCCCGAACCAAAGACGAGAGCGGCGATCTTGGGATCCTGCATCCGCAGAACAACGCCGGGGAACCGTTTTTTGTTATATTCTGCGCCCGGAATCTTGGATGCAATATCGGGGAGATCCAGATAATCGGTTACCTTGGCTGAGGCAACAATATTTTCGATCTTGAGGGAATCTTCCGGTCTGACCTTCATATTTATAAATGATATAAAACAGTATTTAAAAAGTTGGGTCTGATATCGGGCAGATCATTCATCCAGTGTTGAAATATCACCCGGGTCCATCCCCATCTCTTTTGCCCGTAAGACACGCCGCACGATCTTTCCACTCCGGGTCTTGGGGAGGGAATCGGTAAATTCGATCTCAGAAGGCATGGCAATAGGCCCTAAGGTAATCCGCACATGGTAGATGAGTTCATTCATGAGCTTTTCGCTGGGGGTATGACCCACCCGCAGGGTAACAAACGCCTTTATCGTATTGCCCTTTAACGGATCCGGTTTACCAATGACTGCCGCTTCTGCAACGGCTTTATGGGATACCAGCGCGCTCTCGACTTCTGCAGTACCGATGTTGTGACCGGCAACAACGATCAGGTCATCGGATCTGCCGATCACCATGATATTGCCATCTTCATCCTTGATCGCAAGATCGCCAACCGTATAGCAGCCGGGAATCGTCTCCCAGTACTTGCGATACCGTTCATCATTGTTATAGACCGTCCGCATCATCGCGGGCCATGGTTCTTTGATCACCAAAAACCCATTTGTTCCGGCGGGTACAGGCTTGCCGTCCTTATCAACCACATCCGCAACAACTCCCGGTATGGCTTTTCCTGCAAAACCCGGGCGCATCCGTTCTCCAAGGACAGTCGTGACCATATGCATACCCGTCTCGGTCTGCCACCACGTGTCCACAATGGGGCACTTGTCTTTCCCGATCACGTGGTAAAACCACTCGAATGCCTCCGGGTTCAGAGGTTCACCGACCGATCCAAGGATACGGAGTGAACTGAGGTTGTACTTGTCGGGCCACTCGCGGCCAAGTTTCATGAACATCCGGATCGCTGTCGGAGCAGTGTAGAGGATGGATACCCCGTACTCTTCGACCATCTTCCACCAGATACCAGGATCCGGGTAATCAGGCGTATTCTCACAGATGAAGATCGTGCCCCCTACGCAGAGCGGGCCATAGACTACGTACGAGTGGCCGGTAATCCAGCCGGGATCTGCTGTACACCAGTAGACATCGTCCTCCTTGAGATCGAAGATATACTTGGTTGTGTAGTATGCCCCGACCATGTACCCCCCGCAGGTGTGGACAATCCCCTTGGGTGCGCCGGTAGTCCCGCTCGTGTAGAGGATGAACATCGGGTCTTCCGAGTCCATCTCTTCAGCGGGGCAGTCCGATCCCACATCCGCGAGCATCTCGTAGAAGTCAACTTCCATCTCGCTGTGGATCTCCACCGGGAGGTGAAGATTACGTCGCAGGATGACGAGATGTTCAACCATCGGGGCATTGATGATTGCCTCTTCGATCACGTGCTTTAAGGGAATCGACTTGCCCCTGCGGATAGCGATATCTGCGGTGATCACCACTTTAGCACCGGCACCAACGATCCGCTGGTTCAGCGCTGCAACACCATATCCGCCAAATACGACCGAATGGATCGCACCTATCCGGGCGCAGGCAAGCATTGCAATAATCTGTTCCGGGATCACCGGCATATAGATACAGACACGGTCACCCTTCGTGACCCCGAGCTTTTTCAACCCGTTTGCAAAACGCTGAACTTCCCGGAAGAGCTGACGGTAGGTATAGACCCGGTCTTCCGTATCGTTCTCGCCCCGCCAGATCAGTGCTACCTTGTTCCGGTTCTTCCCGAGTACGTGCCGGTCCAGGCAGTTATACGTGATGTTTGTCTTGCCGTTAACGAACCATCGTGCATAGGGATAGTTCCATTCTCGTACCTTGTCCCATGGAGAGAACCAGTGAAGTTTCTGCGCGATCTTTGCCCAGAACGCCTCAGGATCCTTTAAAAATTCATTGTATGCCCAGTTGTAGTCACCCATCCAGCTGTTCTGGCGATAGGAGGGATCAGGAGTGTAATGCTTCTGTTCGGTCTTCAAATCCGCGCTCTCAACCATGAATAGTATCCTCTCGAAAAAGTGGGGGAAGGTATAAATCCGGTCACAAATATATT
>JBAXDE010000272.1:0-3118 GCA_037141115.1 Methanomicrobiales archaeon
GGATCAAAAACGAATTGGCGAAAACAGGTTTGCCCTATTTTTTGGAGGGGATACCAAACCGGGCGATAAATCCGTGTTTTTTCCACAATCCTCGAAACGGGCGGTTTTACGGGGTTTTCCGGATATCGGAATGGCAAACGGAGCCCGTATAATGCGTATTTGTCCTCAGGGTCTGGACCACACCGACGGTCTCCGAGGAAGGATACGTATGTGGATTATCCAGGATATTCCCGTACTTATCATTCCTTTAAGGTCAGGAGATACCGGTTTTCTCTGCTTCTTCTTCAGTCGCTCGATCATCCCCGGCGCCTTCTCCCGGTAATCGCCCGGCTCATCCCCTGCTACGGAACTAAAAAAAAAGCAGTGAATGGACCAGAGAAACTTCACTCCACGTTCTGTCCCACTGCAATTGTCCGGATATATTCCAGCGCCGCGATCGCATCCTCGCGCTTCTGGTCACTTGCATGGCCCTCAACCCACGTGAGGAACCGGTCGCGGGTCCTGGTATCAACCCCATCCCCGGCACTGTTGACAATCGCACGATAGGTCCGTTTGGGATAGAAGAGGGAGCGGGCCGCGGTGAGAAGAACATCATGAACAGCAGGATCTATGATCCCTTCCCCAAGAGCCCGTTTCAGGGTAAACCGGATATTGATGAGCGGTTCAGAGAGTGACAGGCCCGAGACCGGATCGAACACAAGGGCGACTTCATCATCGGCAATCAGTTCCCCGCTCTTGTACATCCGGTACACCTCTCCGATCCCCACCATGCCGAGCGTGTCCATCTCTGCTGCCCGGAGTGCGCCCATGCTCGATGAGCCAACCACCCGGATGCCGGCTTTTACCGCTGCCAGGATCTCGCGATGGGCAACGGCCGATTCCTGGTGAAAGACACCATCGATCAGGCCGATGATGGCAGCACCCTCGCGTGCCGCATTGATGAGATCGCCCCGTTTTGCCGGTGGCCGGTACTCGGCAGCGAGAATTTTTTCTGCCGAGGGGATATCAAGACTTGGGCCGAGAAATACGATGATCTTTGGCATGCTTCACCCGCTCGCCCCGGCGTTCCGGGTCCATTGCAAAGACTTCGAGACCGGGAACAATCACCCGCACAACCGGAATCCCGATCTCTTCTCTTGTCAGGTCCGCGACAATGACCCGGTCAAGTCCCTTCTTGCCGAGCGCTGTTATGATATTATTGATATCCTGTAAGAAATCGTCCGTATCTGAGGAAGGAATATCTTTGTAATCCACGGTCCCGTTATCCCGGTACCAGTACCCGTTGATCCGTTTTGCCCGTTCGTAGCCCATCTTCTTGCGGAGATCGGCAATCGTGGTATCTTCCCGGGCCCCGTGAATCTGGGTGAGCCGGCTCTGGGCCACTTCGGTGAGCGCCCGCATGACCGCGATTCGTGCACTGGTATGCGTCCCGATGCCGATGGTGAGCAGGCTGGGGTCCTTTAAGAGCACATCATCTGCTACTGCGGCGATCGTTGGGATACCGATGTCGCTGGTGATGTCCCGGATCGTGACTTCGACCTGGGCATCAGCAAATTTCTTCTGCATGTCGTTTATTACCGGGTCATCGATGCCGACCACTGCGGGGCCGGTGTTCCGGGTCGATTCCACGAGTGACCAGGCGTCCCGTTCAATTACTTCGGAGAGGGCGTGGAAGACTGCCTCTTCAATGGTGTTTCCCGATGCAAGACCATTGGTGTTCGTGCGGAAGACGCCCCGGTGCCGGGGGGGAACCGGGTGGAAGACGGCAAAGGCCGGAACCCAAACCGTCTCGTTGTTCACGATATCATGGCCTTGGTACCAGGACATGAACCGATCGGTCATTGCCCCCTCCGGCAGGATCAGGCTCTCCGGGTTGATGACCGGTTCGCGGCCTTCGAGTTCCTGGAACAGGGCAGTCCTTATCACCCGGTCATGAGCCTCGGCCGAATACCGCTCGATGCCTTCCATGATGGCCGATATCCTTGATTCCTCAATGGTTGCTCCCTTCCCGTTGTACACGGTGATCGCCCCGTCATCTGCGGTCGGGCGGATGCAGGAGAAGACCGGAATCCCGATCCGGTCAAGACTCGTGATGTCGGCGACCCGGGTGATACCGGCAGCAGGGACTTTGGGCTCTATACGTGCGAGAGTCTCTGCAAGTGGGATGGCCCGCTGCGTCTCGTTGTTGTAGGTCTTCTTACAGGAGTGGAGCTGCATGGGTAGTCTCTTATGTAGTAGGTGAACACTTTTCGGGTTTATACATGCCCATACGTGATAAGGGGGAAAAATGAACGAAAGAATACGGCGGGGAACTCACCCGTCAGCAGGAAATGTTGCTGCAAACTCCCGCACCGTTTCTGATGCCCTGTCCCTGAGCGGTACCCCATGACCGGGAAGCAGGACCTCAATGTCGAGAAGGGCAATTTTACGGATTGACTGGTGCGATTCCCTGAGGTCCTGGGTAAAGAGGACCGGGCCTTCGGCAAGGGACTGGCCATTGTACCGCAGGATATCCCCGCAAAAGAACGCCTTTGTCCGTTCATCGTACAACCCGATGCTCCCTGGCGTATGACCGGGTATGCTGACACAGAGAAGATCCCCGATACGATCCCCTTCGTTTAACAGGATATCGAGGGGAAATGTGCCGGGGTTCATGATCGCACCGGCGAACCGCAGCAGTAAGCCCCGGAAGCCCGGGTACACCGGGAGGGGGATCTGGCCGGATACATACCCGGCATCGGCCATCCCGATTGCAATCTTTGCACCGGGAGCGGCTCGTTTCAGGGTCGCAACGCCCCCGATGTGATCCATGTGAAAATGGGTGATGATGATGGTCTTGATCTCTTTGGGTTCCCGGTACATCGTATTCCGGATATAGGAGAGTATCGTATTTCCGCTGCCGGCCGGGATGCCGGTATCGATAACCGTGAGGCCATCGCGGACAAGGATGTAACCGTTGCCATTGACCCCGTCGACCTGGTGGATGCCCGTTATGATCTCCATATCACGTATATGGGGGGCTTAAGGATTATCAGGTTTGCCGAATTCGTTCCCCGTAAATATGAGCCGGTCCAACGAGCCATACAAATTGTTGGACGGCCAACCGGGAAAAAGTGAA
>JBAXDE010000273.1:0-3109 GCA_037141115.1 Methanomicrobiales archaeon
GATTTGTTACGGAATCACTAAAAAAGCGATGGGTTTTTATGCAAAAATCCTAATTTGATGGCCTCTCTTGGAGTACAAAAATCCGGCAAAGAAGAGATCTGCAGCTACCTTACCTTGTGGTGCCAACCCGGCGTTGAAACCGGTCCCTGATATTTTTAAGAAATAATGGGAATGAGATAGAGGGATCCAACCCCGGTTCACCCGGCCGGAACGGAACCTACACCGGCTGCCGCTGAGCGAGAGGATACAGGATCATGAGAACGGTATTTATAAATCAAAAGGGCAATGACGATCGTTCATACTGGCGCATACCGCCCGTACCGGATTGACCTCTATGCCCATAAAACCGGAAGACGAAGACCAGACCCCGGCTCTCCCGGGCCAGCATATGCCCCGTGGGTCGGTCAATACCAGCATACGCATCACCCCGTGGCAGGATTGGGAAGCGATCGGCAGGATGGAGCGGGCCGGCCGGTTGCGGCAGACGGTAAATGATCTCTTCTGCGAGCAGGTGATGGGGACGCTTGCCCTCCTGCTCATCCCAATCCTCCTTCTTCTGGATTTTGTCAGGCTCCCTGCTGCCATCACGTCTTTTCTCGCCATTCTTGATGTCGCGATCTGGCTGTTCTTCATCCTTGAGTACGTGTGTCGTCTTATTGTGGCAGAGGACCGGTGGAAGCATTTTGTCTCCCCCTGGAATATGCTTGACCTGATCATCATCGGGGTGCCGGCAGCGGCCCTGGTGATCGGTTCGGGGTACGGGATCGCCCGTTATTTCCGGGTACTACGGGTGATGCAGGCCGCACAGATCCTCTTTCTTGGCGGAAGAACGGCCAGCCGGCATTTCGCACAAAAACCCGCCGGCCCGGATGACGGGAACGCGGGGGCAGGAATGCAGGTCCGCTCGCTTCCTCTTACCCTTGCGGGAACGGTTGCCGGCACCACGTCAAAACCGGCCTGGCAGCCCGTGACCATCAGCAGCACCGCCACTCATCTTGACCGGAACGGCCGGTGGCTCGATTTCTCAGGTTTGAGCCGGGCAGACTTTCCCACCCTTTCCCGGATCTCCGGCATCCCTGCCTACCTTCTGGATGTGAAACTCCGGGAGCATGCCTACACCCGGGCAGAGATCAGCGGGATATTTACTACGGTTTTTATCAAGATCCCCCGGCTCGTGCGGGAACCGGGTTCCGGCAGCACATGGCAGTTCTCCTGGGATGGCGTCCTGGTTGCCTATGACCGTGACAGTGTGATGACCTTTGCCCACACCCCGCTGCCACTCTTGGATACGGTTGCCATTACTGCGGGGGCAGAGGGGATTGCCCTGACCGGCCCGGACCTCGTCTATCTTATTGTGCGTGGGGAGATGAGCACCATTGAATACCTGATCCTTGCGGCCGAGGAACAGCTGGTCTATCTTGAAGCCCAGCCGATGAACCGGCTTCCTTCAAACTTCTTAACCATGATGTACACGGATCAGAAAGCACTGAGCCGGATCACCTCGGGGCTGCTTCACACAAAGACCGCACTGGAGGAGATTTGCGATACCATCCGGGAAGTGTCCGGGAAGGACACACCGGAAGAGGGAAGGCTCCGATCCCTGATCGACCGGTGCGCCCTGCTCTCGGACAATGCCCGGCAGGTCTCTGATTCCTTTGTGTGGATGGTGGACTTTTACCTAAACACCACCTCGTTCTCGATGAACCGGGTGATGAAGATCCTTGCAGTCCTCACCGCCCTCACCATGGTCCCGGCCATTGTCGGGGGACTGCTGGGTATGAACCTGATCGACAACCCGTGGCCGGCAACCCTTTTGCAGATGGTCACGATCGTGGGTCTCGTGATGGTGCTGACAGCCTGGGTATATTTCAATCTCGGCTGGCTGAAGTGTGATTAACCATTCGGGGAGGAAAAAATGATGAAAACCAACGAGCAGAAAAAAAACAGTGCATCGGTAACGTTCCGGACGATCGCCCATTTCTATGATCCGGATGATCCAACGCCCGAGAACAACCGGGAGTTATCGGACCGGGCCGAGAACGAGATCTTCCATGAAATACTCGTAGTGCCGAAAGGAGAACACGCAGAGTATTGCAACCATCTTGAGATCGCACTCCCGGCATCTGATCTCACTCCTGAGCGACAGGCTGCGATCATAGCAGCGACCCGGTCTCATTTCCGGCACCGTGCGGACGAGGTACAGCGGGATATGAAACTTACCCAGATGGTGGGGCTCCGGGAGTTCCGGCTGACACTTGCGGTCTGCATTCCCTCGTTTGTCGGTATTGCCATCTGTTCCCAGTTCAAGGGAAACCCCATCTCCGAGGTGGTAGAGAACGTGCTGGTGATCTTCTGCTGGGTAACGATCTGGCAACCTTTCCAGTCGCTCGTGTTTGACCGGTGGACCCAGTCAAAGACTGCTCAGGTGTACCGGAAGATTGCGGAGCTGGAGATCAGCGTGAGGGGGGTATAACCCTTTTTTTTTAAAAAAACAGGCTCTTTCTTAACTGATGAAATTTTTAAAAATGAATTTCCGGCAAATGTTGGGCTCGTAATTTTTTTTAAAATCAGTTTGTTGAAGAGCCGATGGTAGCACGGATGAGGGTCAGTAAATCCGTAGAGACATACGGTTTGTATACAATACCATCGGGGTTAAGTTCATCCATCTCAATGTCCATTTTCTCTGATTCATTACCCGTGATGAAAAGTACAGGTGTTGATAACCGGTCCTGAATGTGCCGAACCGTCTGTATCCCATTAAGTTCACCAGATAGCGTGACATCAATGAGAAAAAGGTCAGGGATTGGTGATCCCTCAAGTGCAGACAAAACATCCTCACCTTTGGAATGCATACCCGTGACGTGATATCCATTTTTTTCTAAAAGTCCTGCTATCGACAAGGCAATGAGATGCTCATCTTCTACGATCATCACAGTTTTTATTACCACGTTACGATCTAAATTCGTTTCGGGTAGTATATATATTCTAGTATTTATTTGTGCAATGCAATATTTATTTTGATTACTGTTTGCGAATACCAGATTTTTGTTTTTAAAACCTAACTTTGCCAGTTTGATCCCAATAGATGCAGAAGGTGCAACCTCTCGCA
>JBAXDE010000274.1:0-3083 GCA_037141115.1 Methanomicrobiales archaeon
CATGATTAGAGATCAGGGCGTTTTCGATTTTACAGTAAATTGTTTACACTATCGTGGTCACTTTTTTTAACACATATTTCAGGTGGTTTTTTGACAGAAACGGTCTGCAAATGCCCTTGGCTGCCCGCAATTACGTTCACGTCGGAGAATTGGTGTTTTTTGAGGTTTTGTCCGGTTTTTGGGTTGTTGGGAAAAATTTTGTTTTGCGGGAGAATGCATGTACAGATTTTTCTAAAAATGGTCTCAAGGATCTTTCCCGTACGTCCGAAATTTTTTTCCGGATTTACTAGAAGGCACTAAAAATTTTTTGGGAGTAAAAAAGGTCTTTTACTTCATCATCGGAGGATACAGCACCTCATCCTTCCCGTCCAGTTTGATCGTAGCGATCGTTGTGTTGATCTGGTTTAAGGAATTTGCAAGGATCTTTGCTGACGAGAGCGTGTAGAGCGTATCGCCAATATAGAGCGAGCGTTTCACTTCATTTGCCGAGCTGCCGTACCAGTAGTACCCGTTGCCGCCCGTGCCATGCTCAATCGTGCCCCGCAGAACAAACCCGGTATCCGGGTTGACCCCGAAGACGTACGCCCCGTACCAGATATTCGGCTGGTCCCCGCTCATCTTCTTATCCTGCACTGCATTCTGGTTGACCACCCGGGCCGGGATCACGAGCAGGTTCTTTGCCTTGTCAAAGAGGAATGCCTTGTGGTCCGACAGGGCTGCCGAGTCCGAGCCGGCGTCGCCGATCTCGACTTTGCCTACCTGACGCGGGTGCTCGACATCCGATACATCAAAGAGGGCCAGCTTCAGGCCCTGGGTCGAGACGCCGCCCCAGTCATTGGTGCCGGTCTCTTTCCCGATGCCGATGATGAGGTTCTTGTCATACGGGTGGAGGTAGTCCGAGTAACCGGGGATCTTGAGCTTGCCAAGAATCTTCGGGCTCGTGGGGGTGGCGAGATCGATGACAAAGAACGGGTCTACGCGTTTGAACGTGACCATGTAGAGCCGGTCACCGATGAACCGGGTAGAGTAGATCTTTTCCTGCTCGGCAATGTGCGTGAGGGTACCGATCGTCTTCATCGCACCGTCAAGCACAAAGACATTGTTGTACTCGTACTGGCCCTTGGTCGTCCAGATATCGGACGTGGTTGCCACCCGGAGATTGCCATCATACTCGTCCATGGCAAACTGGTTCTTGAGATATCCCGGTACCTCACCATGTGCAATGTAATTGATCGCACCGTTGTTGATCCCGATCTTGTGGATCACGGTTGTCGTCTGGTCGATCTCCCGCTTGCTGATCGCTTCCTGTTCACCGCTCTTTAACGCTGCGATGGCGGTCTGTTTGTCCGCCTCATTCATGGTATTGAATTCCACGAGGATGGTGGATACTGATAGCGGTGCTGCACTACCTCCCGATACCCCGGAACCCTGCACCATGCCAATGGCCGGTTCCGCCCCGCCCCGCATCGTGCGGTAGATGTTGTGGTACTTCTGGTAGCTCACGTACATTGCATCGGGTGAGACATAGACGGTGTTGCCGCTGCCAACCAGGTACGTCTTTGCATCCTTTGTGGCCCCGTTGATGAGATCAAACGAAGTGACGGTGGTAAAGTCGTACTGTTGCTCGGGGTTATCGAAGTAGTACACATCCGGTATTGCGACAAGCTTTGCACCTTCCCTCACCGCAGGGACAATGATCGGGTCATTGTACGGGTTCACTGATTCGCGGGAGAGGAGATACACGGTATCCCCAATCATCCGGGCATCCGTGTAATCGCCGTCAATGGTGTAGTCTTTGAGCACCTTCGGGTGGGCCCGGTCACTCATATCATAGAAGATTGCGTGGGTGACCGGTGCGGAGCGGTAATACGGATAGCGTGGCATGACTGCCATCTTCGCTGCGGTATTCGTTACCTGTGTCAGTTCAGTTTCGGTGAGATCCGAGGTGCCGGTTGTTAAGAGCACCAGCCGGTCGCTGTTGATGAAGATCTCGCGTGGGGTATCTTCAAGTTCGGTCCGGGAAAGAACAGATGCGGATGATGCCGGGTAGGCATCCACGATTGTCAGGGTACTGCCCGAGATCAGGTAGATGTACCGGGCATCGTTTTTCACAAAATCCGGTTCATCAACGCCGGCAACCTGCACATTGGTCTGCGAATGTTCAGCAGTTCCCGCGCCCCCGACTGAAGGGAGGGCAGCGGACTGGGTAACCCCTTTTGCCGAGGACTCCTGTACCGCCATAACCGGGACGGCACCATTCCGATTCATTGCCCAAGTTCCATCGGTTGCATAGTAAGAATCCCCGGTGAGCTGGGTGTTGTTCCGGATATAATCGCGGATCTCTTCTGCGGAGCTGAATTTTTTGATATCCCCTGACGGCACGGTTGCTGTTGAACCCATGCACCCGCTGGCGATAACTGCGGCGAGAATGAGCACGAGCGTGGTAATGGCGATCAGGGTGGATTTCCTGCAAGACATAGTTGATCTGTTCTCTTTAAACCGGAAAAGATGATGAATCTGGCGTTAACTTCCAAAAAAATGGAAGGTATCATAGTTTTTCTCCCTGGCCCGGCCGACCACAAAGATTTTCGATAACCCGATGCCCAACTCCATTTATGAATGGTAGTTCGCGAAAAAAAGGCCGGACCCTTTTACTATTCGCCATTGCGTTTACCCTCGCCGGTCTGGTCATCCCCGGCATCAGTGCTGCTGTGCCTGACGATACCCTGCGGGTGACCCCGTTCGTAACGAATCCCAATATTACCGTAACCAATGGTTCCCTTGCCAATCACACCCTCCCTTCAGAATACCAGGCAACCCCGACGCTCCTCAAAGTTCAGGTTGAATTGCCTGAAACGGCCCTGCCTGCATCAAAAGGGGAGATGGCAGCCGGCCCCCGGGCAATTGGCTTCTCAACAGATCCCGTCTCGCTTGCGATCGCAATCCTGGCCATTGTACTGGTGGCAGCCGGAATCGGGTATCTTCTCAAACGAAAAAGGGATGGGGAAGAGCGGGAGTAAAAAATTTAAAAAAATTGTTACTGACCAGATCCCCCCACAGAAGTCCCAACAATCTTTTTTCGT
>JBAXDE010000275.1:0-3027 GCA_037141115.1 Methanomicrobiales archaeon
ATTTGCCAGTAAACCCGAAAGGTTGGTTTGCCCTATTTTTTGGAGGGGATACCTTCATTGTCGAAATTAGGCGACATATGGGCATTTTTTTACAAGTACATATAGCTATCGCCAACGGCGACACGAAAAATACTAAACGTTATTAAAAAGGTTGAACGGATAGTAGTCCGGTCTTAACCTGACATGAGTGGTTCATTGCATTGGTGTAACTGTAGGAAGCAGAAGTAAAGGCAAAGAGAATTCCTGTTATGGCAGTAATGACGGCAACAATAACAATCAGATACAAAACGGCAGTATTCTTTTGATTTTTCCCCGGATCTTTCTTCGATTGTTTTCCCCGGGATGATTTCGCTTTGAGTTGTTCATTTGTTTCTGGCAGGCGGGCGTTTTTCCAGCAACTCTCGATCCCGGGATACAGTTCCGACCGGATTCTTCCAAAAACAAAACACGAGCAGACCGCAGCCATGAGCGCGATATTTATCGCAAGGTAATACTCGTACCGGACATGCTGCCATGTTGAGAGGAAGATGACCAGCGACCAGACCAGTGCAAAGACCTGGTGGGGGTGCTCATCTTTCCAGTTGTTGTAGAGCATGACCAGGATCCCCCCGGCAAACAGGATCAGGCCATAGTTAAACGATATCCACGCGTGAGAGAGTGACCAGCCCCGGGCTTCCAGTACGGTTTGGGTTATCGGTTGCTGGCCGAAAAAGGCGAGCAGGGAGATGATGAGGAGATTATAGAGATGGGGTGCTGCGAAGTACAGGATGCCGGAAAAACAAAGTGCACCGGCAAGAAGTACTGCGGGATACCAGTATTTTTCCCTGCCTTTAAGATAATATGCCAGACAGTACAGCAGTACCGTCCCCCCGATGAGCCCGAGATAGGCATAGATATGACCGATCGAATAGGTGGACAGGCCAATGCCCGGATCTTTAAAGCCATAGAGGAGCAACCCGATGGCAGCCACGACAAAAACGGTCACATTTATGACCAGGAGATATTCACTGGTCCGGTTGCGGTACAGATCAACGACAAACTGGACTACCGTAAAGATTCCCACAATCAGGGCAAACAGGATCATGGTCGGCATTACAAAAAGGCCGAGAAGATAACAGAGACCGGCAATGAATGAGAGAAACAGGATCTTCTTATAACTTCCAAAATCCCTGAGATCAATTTTTGTGTTTTTGTCAGACAGAATCGCATAGCTGTACAGCAAGCAGAACAGGGTTGAGAAGAGCACTTCTGCGATATGGTGATCGATGTAACCATACCATGAGACGGTAAAAAACTGGCCGGAGACGACAGCAGTAAATCCTGCAGCCAGAAGCCCGGTCTTCCAGTCATCAAAGACCTTGCCCACAAAATACATCACTGCAACAATTATCGCAGCCATTACTGGCGGCACAAGGAGACCGATGCCGATGATCTCCGGGCGGGTGGTGGCACCGGCAATGAGGCAGCAGACCGCGATGATTGTCGGGAAGAGCGGGCCCCAGTAGATATTCGTCCCATGGGGAAAGGTGGTCATGGCATCGAACCAGCCGTAGCCAGGGAAGTTTGCAAGGATCAGTTCAACCTGGCGAAGATTATAGAGCGGATCATCCATTGCCACCATGCTGAGGATATCGGTATTTCCCATGTTGAGCATCGGGATGATGCGGAGCCAGAGCGCAAAAAGCGAGAAAAAGATGACGAGACCTGCGATCAGATAGTTCCGCGGGTTTTTAAAATCCAGGTTTATCATGAGACCATCCGTTTTGTCGATAATATGATTATGGAGGCATAATTATTTTAAAAATATGTTTTTGGTATAGGGAAATTGCTAATAGGGCTCATCACGGTCATGGGAACAATCCCGGTGTCCAGCCAACCGCAATACTCCCGGACCCGGCTGTTCAAACCAGTGGGCCGGTCCGGGCCTTCAGCAGGAAAGTGTGGAATCGGAAACGAAAATTTCCCGGCCGGACTTTTCCCGGAAAATTTTCAACCGGATTTTCCTAAAAAAACGTTTGGCAGATTTTTAGAAAAACATTTTCTAAAATTTTCCTTAAAAAAAAATTTCCGGGAAAAATCTAAAATAAAAATTTCTCACGAATCCATCAGAACCAAAAACCCCGCACCACTCCAGAAAAACCTCTCCCAACCACCATTTTTCAGACGTAACAACATCTCCGATCCGGGCACGCATTGGCCCCAGGCCCCCCTAAATTCCCAATCAAAGCCCAAAATGAGCCCCGTTTTGGTGAAGATCACCCCCTGTTTGATCAAAAACTCCTGGAAGAATTGCATGAACAGGGGGTCCGGAATATATCGCGAAATTAACGTCGGTGTCCGACGTGAAGTGACTTCGTTCCGGGCCTTAAAAAAGGGGGTTCTTTTCCTTCTGACCGTGTTACCCCCCCAGCCCATCTGAGTTTTGCCATCCAAAAGCGTACATTAAGGTTTCTTTTACGGCACGCAAAATGCCCCGTTTGGAGTGAATCCCAAGCAAAATCGTTTTCTTGAAAGCGTGTGTATAAGTGTACGGTTTTTTGCACATATTCCGGAAATGGACTCTCCGGAATGGCAAACCGGGGCTTTTTAGAGCCCGGATGGGAAGTGGATTCCTGAGGAGTTTGGGAGTGTGTTTCTCCGACCGTATCGGCGTAATACCCTTGTCAGTCCCTAAAGCTGAGCTCATTCGGATTTCTGTAGGGACATGGGGGCCAGGGGCCGGAAATAATTGAGCAGATCCTGCCAGAAAATTTTCAACCGGTCCCTGATTTAGATTTTTTAATCAGACTCTAATTGAAAACTGTGTATCCAGATCATGATCGTATGTGAAAAATTGATCCGGATCAATCGAACCTTAAATGAAATTTTCCCGGCAAACCCTGATTTCAAAGATTCGACCGGATCCTGATTGAAAAATTCCGGGCAGACTTTGATTTCAAATTTTTAACCGGACATTGATTCAAAATAGATATTTTTTAGTAACTATCTATATCATGCCTTGGAATCCTTTTTTAGTGTAGAATCTTC
>JBAXDE010000276.1:0-3027 GCA_037141115.1 Methanomicrobiales archaeon
TGATCGATTAGAGTCAGGGTTGTCGAATTTACAGTTGAATCTTTACACTACCTCACTTTTGCATAACGCTAGAATTTCTTCGCGGTTTATTGTCATTTCCTTATTTCAATAAAACACCCTCCAGGTATATTGATCTGCCGGTTTGCTCGTCACAGTAACGCTAACTTGAGGACAATTACGAAAAAAGATTGTTGGGACTTCTGTGGGGGGATCTGGTCAGTAACATTAGTTTTAAGTATTTTTTATGGACACAAAAAGCCGCATACAGGACATTTCCGTCAGCGGAAAGGTCAAGAAGCGGACCACCGGCATCGTGGGGCTCAACCTGCTCCTCGACGGAGGTTATCCTGAGGGGACCCTCATCATGATCTACGGGACGCCGGTTGCCGGTGTCGATCTCTCGGCAAAGCAGTTCTGGCAGGCTGAAGGCGGGGAAGAAGGCACCTACCTGATCAATGAGGGAGATGTCGAAACAGGGATGAACGATGCCCTTGATCTCCATCCCGAGATGTACATTCCCCAGATGGCGGGCAGCAGGATCGTTGTGGATTCGCTCTCGACTATTATCATCAAGTACGGGATTGAAGAAGCTCTTAAATTCCTCAAAAAGGCACGCGAAGAGATGAGGAACCGCGGTGCGAACCTTCTTTTCATTGTGTACACGGGTATCCACACCCCCATGGAGATGACGAGGATCATGCGAGCCTCAGATCTCGTTATTGAGTTCAAGACCGATATCCACCAGTCCGATATTGAGCGAACGCTCGCGGTCCATAAGATAAAGGATGCCGCTGCTCCCCAGCGCCTGCTCCCGTTCATCATTACCGAGAGAGGTATTGAAGCCTCGACCACATCCCGGGTCGTATAACTATTTCCGGCAGGGATTCCTGCTGGTTCATTTTTTATCCATCCATTCGTGGGAAAGGTCTGTTTTGGAATTTTAAAAAAAGTGAAATTTCAGATCTGTCCCGGGAAGGGATATTTCTGGTCAATAACCGTGTACTGGTCACCCGAGGTCATCGTCACCACAACCCTGACGCGATCGGTCCGGGTCGTGCCCATCAGTGTTACGCTGGTTCCGATACCGGGATTGTTCCGCACTGCCTGTTCGGTAACGCAGTCAGAGCGGATGACCGTGACTACCATGCTCTGGACCATGCCAAGGCCCTGGCCGCCATTGAAACTTGTGGTGATGGTCGGGTTCTCTGATATCGTATTCCGGTCCACCGTTATGCTGACCGATTCGTACGCCGGCACTTCCTGCGTGGGCCCGGGGGTGAGCGAGCAGGATTGTGCGGGGGACTGGGATGGTGCCGGAGGGAGTGTTGAGACCGGTACGGGTGTCGGGGTCACCGGAACAGGTTGAGGCGCCGGCTGCGAACACCCGACAGCAAGGATACAGAGAATAAGAGTAAGGGTGAGGAGGAATGGGACAGCACGCTTCATAGCAAAGAATGTCTGCGGCTTATCATTAAGCCTTCTGCAGTCCGCTCCTGTTTACCCCAATGCCGGGACACCGGTAAGGAGGGGATTCGGGGGGGTTATTTTTGTGTGCATCCTTGTTTCTTCCGGCAGTCCCCGTGCAAAAATTCCATTGCCACCTGCCGGCACAGCCGGTTGCTCTCCGCAAGGTACTGTTCCGTATCGCGCCCGATCTTCTCTTGTAAAAATTTCTTCTCACTCTTTGTCCAGTCCCGGATCAGACTTCCGGTCATCTCGAGATGGAACTGGAGCCCGAGGGCTGATCCCAGCCGGAATCCCTGGTGCGGGACTGTGTCGCCCCTGCACTGGAGTTTTCCTCTCAAGGGCAGGTGAAAGGTCTCGCCATGCATCTGGAAGACGCGGTAGCTCTCTGGGAAGGATGCAAACACCCCGGTGCAGCCGGGTGTTGTGTGGACCGGGTACCAGCCGGTCTCGTTCACGAACCGGTACACGGTGGCCCCGTGTGCAGATGCGATCAGCTGGGCACCCAGGCAGAGGCCGAGCACCGGAACCCGCTGCTTTACTGCCCGCCGGATCAGTTCTTTTTCCTCTTTGAGCCATGGGAGTTCCTGCTCATCGTTCACGCTCATGGGTCCGCCCAGGAAGACAAGATGGGTGGCGTCCCCCATGCAGACCGGGTCCCCGTCCCAGAGTCGGGCGTACTCAAACGGTATATTCTCTTCAGAAAAGATCTCTTCAAAGTACCCGAGCGGTTCTGAGGGTGTGTGCTGGAATGCTCTGACCCGGACCGGGTGTGCCGATGCTCCTGACATGGTATTTCCGGATCAAGTATCTTTCAATGCGGGATATTTCGGGTTTGTGGTCTTCTGTATCCCGGAAATTTCAAGCCTAGTATATTCGGATCTCAATGCAATAGAATAACTGGTTACCTCCCATGAATGTATCTGAAACCAGGAAGTCCGGTCCAGAGGTGAAACCCCCGGGTTCAGGACAAATCTGTGCAGGATTGTAAAGAAGTAAATAGTTGCAATACTTACAATCCTTCCATGTCAAATCAGGAATGTGCAACAAAAAGAATACCCGTCTGTCCAAGCACATGGGAGACGGTCCATCAGCTCAGGAAGCCGGGACAAACATTTGACGATGTAATTAACGAACTCATCCGCAAAAATTCCGAGACCCGGTTAATTGAGGAGACACAGCGGATAAGAAAGCGAGGCAGGTACGTTCCGCTCTCGGAGTTATAGGCTTGACGTTTGAAGTCAGCATCGATATCGATGCTGTCGGGTATGTACATTCTCTTGATGACAAAAGCAGACGAATTATCCGGAAACATTTGAAGATCCTTGAAACGGATCCGTTCCCGGGAATAAGTGGAGATAAAGAACTCTTAACCCTCCGGCAGGGTGTGAAGATCTACCGCCTCCATATCGGACATTCGTTCACCGCATTCTACGAAATTGTTGAGAATCAGATCTTTGTCAACGAAATACTGACTATCGAACAAGCCCATAAAAAGTATAAACGATTGTAACCCAAGTTTGCCACTAAACGGATAAAAGTGTTCTTGGTCTAATTGATTTA
>JBAXDE010000277.1:0-3020 GCA_037141115.1 Methanomicrobiales archaeon
GCCAGTAAACCCGAAAGGTTGGTTTGCCCTATTTTTTGGAGGGGATACGATTTTTACGTAGTAATTCCTATTAGCATTATGGGTTTCATACCGCACTGCCTGGATTAGCGCCCATATTTCTGAGGAACTCCGTGCCGGGGATAAAAGCAATGTCGCAAACAGTCACCCAATACCGAGAACCATTCTTACCGGAACGCAGGATGATGTACTACCTGTTCCTGCTCGGGTTCTTTGCAATTTTTTCTACCACAATCTCAAAAAACCCGGTGCTACCCCTCTTCTCGCAGGCGATAGGGGCAAATGATGTTATCATCGGATTTGTGGCGGCAGTCTCCCCGCTGGCCGGTATCCTGTTCTCGTTTCCGGTCGGGGTATTATCCGATCATATCGGGAGAAGAAGACTGCTCATCACCTCAGGAATTGTCTTTTTATCTGCCCCTATCCTCTACCTGTTCATCTCGGACCCGCTCTGGCTCATTCCGGTCAGATTCTTCCACGGCACTGCCACAGCAATTCTGGGCCCGGTCATCTCTGCCGTGATCGCTGAACGATTCCCGGAGAACAAGGGCGCCATGCTGGGCCAGTACTCCTCAGCGACCCTCATAGGCCGGACAATTGCACCGCTCGCCGGAGGAATCATCATATCCTCGTTCATGATGTATCCGGGCTTACTCCCCTACCGGATGGTATATGTTGCCGCAGCTCTCGCTGCTGTACCGGTATTCATCCTTACCCTCATGTACCGGGAAGAGCGTTCAGCCCCGATAACCCTGATCCCCTTCTCGACATTCCGTGAAAGTTTTACTGCCTTCTTCACAAATACCCGGCTCCGGGCTACCGCACTGGTCGATATGGCCACCTACTTTACATTCGGGGCATTCGAGACATTCCTTCCCCTCATCCTTACATCAAGGGGTATCAGCCCTTTCCTGATAGGAATCATCTTTGCCGTGCAGGTAGTGATCATCGCCGGGACAAAACCGTTCTTTGGAACACTTGCCGATCGTTTCGACAAACGTATCCAGATCTCGGCTGGGCTCATCATCCTCGGGGGTTCTGCGATCTGTATTCCATTCACTTCGGATTTTTCCACGATCCTGCTGGTAAGTGCCGCATTTGGTCTTGGCATGTCCCTGTCCACGGTCGCAACCAGCGCGTATGTTGCTGATGTGGCGAAAAAAGAGCAGATCGGGGCTTCAATGGGGGCGCTCTCATCGACCATGGACATCGGTCATGCTGCAGGCCCGCTCATTACCGGAATTGTCGTTATGGCAGCAGGCTATACCTGGGGTTTTTTTGCCAGTTTCCTCCTAACAGTTGTCGTTACGATCATATTTGCAGTATCAGTCCGTAAATCATCGGTATAAAAAAAGTTCCCGGGTAAACGTTGTCATAAATTCGGTCTTTGCGATCGTATGACCCTGCAGCGCCCAATCGATTGAGTCTCAGTCAGCAGTCGGCTGGGGGATATCCATATCACAGCATACAACCGGAACAGGTACCTGTGCATAGTCCCAACCGGGGGACACGGAGGATAATACCCGCGGGATCGGGCAGTCGAATCACCCTGCTGAGCCCCGTTCTCAAGAACCTTCCGGGGGGTCTGACTGGCAGGTATGCTGCGGGCATCGACAGGGATGTTATAGACGATCCAGTGAGTGAATGTCCCTCCCGGTGCATCAGGATCATCAAGGACCAGGACGAGACTTTTTGTACCTGCGGGAATGCCATCCCATGAAACGGTAGGTGATTCTGCCGCGCCTTCGCAACTATAAATATCGGGAAGAGCCGAGCCCGGAGCAAGGGAGTCGACATTGAGGGCAAAAGATCCTGTAGGGGAAGGGGATGAAGTCAGTTGGTTTCCGGGTTGTGCCAGTGCAGAAGATACCGGAGGAGATACAAGATCAGACGGGGGCAGTGCTGTTGAAGTACACCCACAGGAGACGAGAAGGGAGATGAGAATAACAGCAGGAAACAGGGAACCGCGGATACTCATAATCTGACCTGTGCATACCGGATAATAAGCATTCTAAAAAAAACCTTCAGGACTTATTCTATCCATTCTTCAGGGGCAGCCACTTATATACACTTCCGGTATCAATAATTCGTACAAATCACGGCACAGGTTTTTAGCCGGAATCAAAAAAGAGCACTCCCATGAAAATGCAGAGCACCCCCCAGACATCCCCGGTCGCCGGACCGATACCATTGAGTTTCTGCATCATCCTTCACGATGACGGCAGGATCGAACGGCTGGTCGACCGCCCCCTGGGAGAATACCTTACGGCAATCAGTGATGCCAAAATCGCATGGATTGACTGTAGTACCAGTGATGATGACAAAGAGATCGAGCAGATCGCCCTGGTTGCCGGGTTCTCCAAGATCCCGATCCCCAAACTCACCACCGGTTTTTATTCGGCCTATGAAGATTACGACACCGAGATGGGCATCATGCTCCCGTCGGCAACCGTCAAGGCAGAAAAGATGGCGGTTCACCCGCTCTTTGTCCTCATCCGCGATAATTTCATCTTAACGGTCCACTGTGAAGAGATCAACCGGCTCCTGAGATTTTCCCGGTATGCACCCCCGTTTTTCAAAAAGATTGCCGAAGAGCCTACGGTCGATAAAATAACCATGGTTCTCGAACGTATCATCGATGAGAACAATGACCGAAACTTCGAGTATCTCCGCGAGATCGAGATGCATGGCGACCAGATCAGCAAATCGCTGATTGAAGAGAACCTGGCCAAGAGAAAGATCGCCCATGATATCTACCGGATGAAGCACGTACTGATCGATTACTTGAACGTGCTCTGGGCAACAAAAGACGTGGTAGATTCCCTGCGATACGGTGACGCAGACCTGATCACAAACAATGAAAAACTGTTAGGCAGGATCGGCATCCTGTCGGATAACATCGACCGGCATATCGAGCTCTCGGAACAGATGTCAAATGTGCTCTCTTCAGCCTAACTTTGCCAGTTTGATCCCAATAGATGCAGAAGGTGCAACCTCTCGCA
>JBAXDE010000278.1:0-3013 GCA_037141115.1 Methanomicrobiales archaeon
CAACAACCTCATCCCCATGTCAAATGTCGGCGGCAAGGAGCGCCGCATGGAGCGCAGCAGTCCCGTTGTTGATCGCAACCGCATGGGTTGTACCACAAAAATCAGCGAATTTGGTCTCAAGTTCCAGCACCCTGTCTCCGGCAGCGAGCATTCCGGACTCGAGAACCGCTGTTACTGCCGAGATCTCTTCCTGACCGATTGCCGGTCGCGCAATGGGTATGTTGTCCACGCTTCACCCTCGCAAATACTGGCTTATCCAGATAAAAAATGCGTACGCATCCAATAATATCATTCCTGTCTTGGGTAAGTGAAACGAAGCCATACGTATAGATCTTAAAAATTCACGGCCCAATCAACGGGAACACTATAATGGGGCACCCTGCATCCCAATCGAAGAATAGCTAATTAGGAAAGGACGATCATATAATCGTAAGAACGAAAAGTGGAGGGGTGGCAACGCGACACATCATTTCGATTAAGGATTTTGACAGAAGCGAAATTGACCGCCTGCTCGATCACGCACGGCAGATCGACAGCAAAAAATATGACAGGAATGCACTCAACGGTAAGATCCTTGCCGTCCTCTTCTTTGAACCCAGTACCCGGACACGGATGTCATTCGAATCTGCCATTGCACGGCTGGGGGGCACTTCAGTATCCGTCGGTAGCGTAGATGCCTGCTCCATGGCAAAAGGCGAGACCCTTGCCGACACCATCCGGGTAGTGAGCGGGTACGCTGACGCGATCGTCATCCGGCATCCCAAGGAAGGAGCTGCGCGCCTGGCTGCTGAATTTGCTACTGTGCCGGTGATCAATGCCGGGGATGGAGCCGGCCAGCACCCGTCCCAGACACTCCTGGACCTGTATACCATCCGCCAGTCCATGCCTATCGATAAGATCGATGTGGCGCTTGTCGGAGATCTCCGGTATGGGCGCACTGCACACTCACTTGCATCTGCACTCTCTCTTTACAATGCCCGGTTGCACACCCTCTCCCCCACGGGACTCGAACTTCCCGACACGCTCGCCACCGAGCTTGCTGACAAGGGTATGGAGATCGTGAATCACGAAACCATTGAAGAGATGATCGGACTGGTCGATGTGCTCTATGTTACCCGCTTGCAGCGCGAACGGTTCCCGGATTCTGCATCGTACTTCAACGTTACATCGAATTACCGAATCACCCCGGAACTATTGACCGACGCAAAAGAACATCTCATCGTGCTCCACCCCCTGCCGCGAGTGAATGAGATAGACCCGCGTGTGGATGACTCGCCGCATGCCCGGTACTTTGAGCAGTCAAAGAACGGTGTCCCGGTCCGGATGGCGATGCTCATGGATGTGATGCAATGACGCACACCGAAGCTGGCGAAAATGAAGGTCTCCTTGTCCGGAGGATCAGGAACGGCACGGTGATCGATCACATCGAAGGCGGTGAAGCGCTCAATGTCGTCAAGATCCTGGGGATCACCGGCACAACACAGGAAGCCCTGTCTATTGCCACCAATGTCCCGAGCCGGAACATGGGGCGCAAAGATATCGTCAAGCTCACCAACCGGGAACTCTCCAAAGAAGAAGTCGACCGGATCGCCCTCATATCACCACATGCATCGATCAATATTATCCGTAACTTCAAAGTCTGCGAGAAGAAAGGAGTCGAGATCCCAACCCTTATTCAGGGACTGGTCCGCTGCCCCAACCCGGGCTGTATCTCGAATACCAATGAACCGATCCAGAGCAAGTTCCGCGTGCTGCCTACCGGACTTCATTGTTACTACTGCGACTGGGTGATTGCAAAAGATCTGACCAGTTACATCATCTGATTTTTCTGGTTAATATTCAGATTTTACAGACAGGTTTATCGATTTAACTGAACTGTTAAGCAACTTACGCCTTACGTACCTGAAAATTGAAAAGGCACAAAATCCAATAGTAATCCCATGGAGACAGCACTTCTGGATTCATTCATTTTTATCGCTATCGGCATCATCGCCGCAATCATAGTTTATTTTGTTTTTGCGTTCCTGAAAAAACGGGCTGAACAGACAGAAACCAAGATGGATGACCTGATCGTTTATTCCCTGGGTTCTCCACTCATCATTCTCGCGTTTTTTATCCCGCTCTTTTTTGCCATACAACACGCGATCTTTGTGTATCCCCAGTACCAGTGGATCACAGATTCAAAATTCCTGGTCGCCACGTACATTCTTGTTGGGACATGGATTATCGCAACATTTGTTGACGGGTTTTTATGGACTTACGGTCTGGCCCTGGCAGAAACAACAGAGACGGATCTCGATGACCGTATTATTGAAATCCTGCAAAAGATCGCGAAATACCTGATCTGGTTTACGGGTCTGTTGTATGTCCTGACCCTGTTTGAGATCAATATCACGCCCCTGATTGCCGGTGCCGGGATCTTCGGTATTGCGATTGCACTGGCAGCGCAGGACCTGTTTTCAAACTTTTTCGGGGGTGCCGTGATCATCACCGATCAACCATTTAAGGTGGGGGATCGAGTCCTGATCAATGATATCCTTGGCGATGTCACCCATATAGGTCCGAGAAGCACACGGATCATTACCCTGGACTCGGATGTTGTTACGATCCCCAATAATAAGATCACCACAAGCGTTGTCCGGAACTTTTCCCTGCCCAGCCCCCAAGTGCGCATACAGATCCCGGTAACAGTAGCCTATGGTACAGATATAGACCATGTCAAGAGAGTACTTTCCCGGATTGCAGCAGATGCACTGAAAAGTAAATCCGAGATCATCACTGCAAAACCAGAACCTACGGTTTACCTTACAAAAATGGATAAATCAGCCATGACCTTTGAACTGACCGTCTATGCCAGAGAATTTAAACACAATAGTGTTATCCGTGACTTTTTGAATACACTTATCATCGAAGAATTCAGGAAAGATGGAATCATCATCTCTTAAAAAACTGAACTATTATGTATCCCCTCCAAAACTAAGGGAAAGATCGATATTTTAGTAAATATATACAC
>JBAXDE010000279.1:0-3012 GCA_037141115.1 Methanomicrobiales archaeon
GTCCGGTATGATACGAACGGGAAGGTCTCCGCACAATGATCGGGATCGATGTGGGAGGTGCAAATCTCAAGATTGTCGATAGATCCGGTGCCCATATCCATTACTGCCCGCTCTGGGAGCATGCCCCCATCACATCCCTGCTCGATCCGTATGTGGTCTCTTCGGATGATCCTGCTGCCGTGGTTATGAGCGGCGAGCTGGCGGACAGTTTTTCGAACAAGCAGGATGGAATCTCGTTCATTGTGAACGCTGTGAAGGCTGCATTTCCCCGTGCCCGGTTTTATGGTATGGATGGGAAATTCCATACGCATGCAGTGCCCCAGCTGGCCGCAGCCAACTGGCTTGCCTCGGCTGCATATCTGCGAACGGATTATCCCGATGCTGTTCTTCTCGATATCGGCAGCACCACGGCTGATATCATCCCGCTGAACCGTTTTGAATCATTGCTTGCTCTCACCGATCTCAAGCGCCTCCAGCAGGGCTACCTCCTCTACACCGGCATGCTCCGGGGAAATGTTGCCACCCTGCTGCAATCCGTCCGTCTCAATGGGGTAAAAACCCCGGTGAGTTCAGAATATTTCGCTGCCAGCGCCGATGCACACCGGGTCCTGGATCACATCAGCGAAGAGCAGTACTCCAGCGATACCCCGGATAAGAAAGAGAAGACCAAAGCTGCATCCCTGCGGCGGCTTGCCCGCGTAGTCTGTGCTGATCTTGAAGAGATTGGCGAACCGGGGGCCATGCAGGTAGCGGAACAATTCTGGGAAGTGCAGCGGAACCTGATCTGCGATCAGGTCCGGGTAGTTGCAGCGGATTCCGGGGCCCGTCGGATTATTGTAGCCGGTATCGGGGCCCCGCTCTTTGCCCGGGAACTGGGGGGGACTGATTTAAACGAGATCCTTGGGCCTGTGGCCGATGCCCTCCCTGCATATGCCGTGCAGCAGCTTGCCATCTCTGCCCTTCCGACTTTACCTTGCCATTAAAGAGCAGTGAAGTGTTTGCAGAGTATTCTGGATTATGGCTCATGCCTGCCCGGAGGCCCGATACGGATCACTGCTGCATTCTGGATGCCTGTCAACCTGTTCTTCTTTTTTTCTCTTCATCCATCTGCTACTCTTCCTCACCGGTAGCCTGGGCGTGAAGCGGTCTCTGGTATGTGGATGGGAAACCGCAGGCAGCGAGAAGTTCTGCTCCTTTGATTTCCGCTGCCTCATCAACCCGGGCCGCGAGTGAGGGTACTGACAGGATTGAGAGCGGCAGCATCATGCCAAAAAAATCCCCGGAAGGGATGGCGGGGAAATTTTCCGGATGGTAATTACGCCATGTGGTGCGGTTCACGCAAATCCCCAATGCCCTTGTCATCCGGGCGGCACGGTTTGCTGGCATCGTCGTGCATAGTGACAGATACAGGTCAATTACCGGAGATCCGATCCGGGTGCCCGGGTAGAATGGTTCATCGGCATAACAGAGGCACGCACAATTTTTGCAGGTAAATCGTTTCACCTTTACCCGGATAACGCGTTCCTCTTCTCCTTCCCGTATCACGGCAAACTGTTTCTGCCGGGAATCATAGCCGGATACCGTTCCCCCGCACAGCGGGCAGCAGGTGATGCCGGAGAATTCCACTCCATCAAAGGCGCCAAGTGCGGCTTGGAGGATATCAATAATCATGGGTGGAACGCGGGGGGGTTTCATAATGGATCCGTTTTTCCCTCTTACGCCGGGAAAAATGCTGTGCCCGGGTGCTGCATGCTTTTCTGGGACTTTACCGGATTCTTTATTGGTGGCTCCATAAATACCCACTTGTATTCATCAAAACTCTGAAATCAATCCTGCTGGTGTACCAGTCGCGTTCTTCAAAATCTGTTGGTCGAGGTGAGAACATGGATTTCAAATACGTACACCCTGTATCTATCCCTGCTGTGGAACCGGTTGCGGGATTAACCCTGTTGTCAATGATGGTCCGGTCCCGGGCTGCGATGTGATGGCGTTCTGCTAACTGGCCTGGCGCAAGCAGATCAGTTTAGACAATGTCTCATGTTCGGTGTCCAAGCGGAGATCCACCCGGGACCCGAATGCATTAATAACCGCAAAGCCAAGGACGGATCGTATGGATCGCCATCCTGCTTTCATTATCCTTCTTGTCGTTCTCGTTGCCGTGGCTTTTATTACTGGCTGTACAACAAATACACAGCAATCCGTTCCGGCAGTGATTTCACCCACGGTCCAGGGTTTGCCCTCACCCTCCGGTACAAATCAACGGGAACCCGGGATCCTTTTTGTCCAGGAGTCTCCGTCCGGCTACCTGGTTCCAGCCGCAGATGGCACGTACCAGCTTACCCTTCTCAACGTTTACCCTTACACTACTTATTTTTCGGATAAGCCGGAACCTCAGACAAAATTCTATCCCATGAATGATTATCTCGATGGGGTCAACTGGTCGGTAAAACCCCCCGCGGCAATCACCCGGCCGGATGCGAAAGCTTCCGAAGATACTCTGATAGTAACACTGTCGAATCCCCGGTATCACCATGCAACAAACGAGTTGATCTATACGGTTATGGTAATTGCCGATTATCAGGGGGACGGGCTCAAAGAGCTGGCAGTAAGTGCTGATCCTGCCCTTCCTGAGGAACTTGGAAGAGTTATCCTGTTTATTGATTCTGTAAGCATGTCCCGGAGTGATGCAACCGTATGCTCAGCGGGGCGAAGTTGCCTGGAAACCTGTGTATCAAAGACCGGAAAGGGTGTCTGTCATCTTATCTGCAATCCTTTCTGCCCCTCCTCCTCGTGATAATTCTTTTTAAAAACGGTAAAAAAAAGTGTTTTTTAGATTTTGTTTTTTGTATAGCGAACGGTATTAAATCGAGGGGAAGTTAAAAGAAGCCAGGGGAATTTACCCAGTGTTCCCGTGAACCGTTTTTGGTACCTGTTTGACTTCTCATTCATGCATGCTTTAGATAGTGTAAACAATTTACTGTAAAATCGAAAACGCCCTGATCTCTAATCATG